>CAZEQQ010000248.1:221-4614 GCA_964514425.1 uncultured archaeon | reverse complement strand
GTATTGAGCTCTCGCATTAAAGTAGCAATACTTTGACCCGTAACGAAGTCTAAGTTGCCTGTAGGTTCATCAGCACAAACTATTTTTGGGTTCTTAATCAAAGCTCGAGCAATAGCAACACGTTGTTGTTCCCCTCCACTTAGTTGGCTAGGAAAACGATATTCTTTACCTTTTAAACCCACTTTTTCAAGGATTTCAAACGAACGGTTCTTTATCTCTTTTTTATCTTTAACACCTTGAAATTCTAGAGCCAATCCAACATTTTCCCACGCTCGTAAACTAGCTACAATGTTGAAAAATTGAAAAACCCATCCTACATCATTTCTACGATACTCATTCAATTGATCTAATGAAAAGGATGTTATGTCTGCACCCTCAATAAAAACCTTACCTGAAGTGGGACGATCTATACCCCCAATCATATTCAATAATGTTGTTTTCCCTGCTCCACTTGGACCTAAAACAACGATAAATTCGCCTTTTTTTATTTCCATATCAATGCCATCTAGGGCCAATACGTCACTTTCCCCAAATTCGAAAGAACGTTTAAGTTCTTGTGTCTGAATAACATAATTCTCGGTCATATGGTATAAGAGCTTGATAATTATATAAATCTCACTAAAAAAAAGTACTACAAAGAAGAACGAAAAAAGTGAGAAAAATGAATTTAGAAATTATTTAACAATTCAATCTTCCTTAATTAGAGGTATGACTTTAAAATTATTTACATCAATAACTCCGTAATCTGTAATTTTCAGATAGGGAATGACAGGTAAAGCAATAAAGGATAAAGACATAAAAGGTTCACTTATGGTTGGCGTGAGTATTTTTGTTGCTTCTTGCAATTTCTTCATATCAGAAGTAACTTCTTCCAAAGATTTAGTGCTCATTATACCCGCATAACTTAAAGGAAGAACTGTTTCGGAGACACTATCAATATTTTTGGCTACTACAACTTGTCCCCCATTATGATTTTTCAGTGCTTTTATTGCTCTAAGCATAAAATCATAATCTGTTCCTACACACACCAATTGGTGACTATCATGAGCTACTGTACTAGCTATTGCACCATTTTTGATACCTAAACCTCTAATAAAGCCTTTCCCTATTTTTTTCTCTTTTGTGTGACGATTTATTACAACAACAGGTAAAATATCTTTTAGAACATTAGGTTGAACAAAACCATTTGTGACCAAAAGTGTTGCTTCTTCCTTTTTGGTAATTAAACTATGTTCTTTAAGCCCCATGACATGAACTTTTACTTTATTTTTATCTTTAACTTCAATCATCAAGTCATTCTTTGTTGGTATTTCGAGATTAACCATAGTGTTCATAAACATAGCTGGATAAGGAGATTTTTTTAATTGGTGAATGAATTTACCATTTTCAACAATGAGCTTACCTTTAGCTATAACATGTTTAACTTTGAACTTTTTCAAATCCTCTAATATAACTATATTAGAAATTCTACCTGGGGCAATTCCTCCTAATTCGTGATCCATTCTAAGATGTCTCGCAGGATTAAGGGTAACCATCTGTATAGCTTCGATTGGTTTATAACCGATTTTCACTAATTTTTGGAGAGAATAATCTAAATGACCATATTCTATTAAATCTATTGCACTTCTATCATCTGAAGCAATAAGAATATTTCTAGTATCCAATTTTTTCTTTCTTAAGGGTTTCATAATGCTTTCTAAATCTTTAGCAAATGTCCCATCTCTAACTTGAACTTTCATTCCAAGCCTTAATTTCTCGAGTGCCTCTTCAAATGAAGCATTCTCATGGTCAGATGAAATACCTGCAGCGATATAGGCTTGTAATTCTTTATTCGACAATAAAGGAGCATGACCCTCAATTATTTTGTTTAAGCGTTTGGCAACATCTATTTTCTCAATAACTTCAGGGTGGGCAAGATATACTCCAGGATAATTCATAACCTCTGCTAAAGCTACAACTTCTCTTTTAGATAATAGTTTAGAAATAGCTGAAGAATCAAGAGTAGCAGCAGAAGTTTCAAGACCTTGAATAGCGGGCACACAAGATGGAGCTTCTATTAGAAAAGTGATGGGTTGTTTTTGACTTTCTTGTATAAAATGCTCTAAACCAGCTAAACCACAAACATTAGCTAATTCATGAGGATCAATAACTACCGTTGTTGTTCCTCTTAATGCGACAGCTTTAGTAAATTCAGAGAGTGTAAGCATAGATGATTCAACATGAATGTGAGATTCAATGAATCCAGGACTGGCATATGCACCTGCTATGTCTAAAATTAGTGTCCCTTTTCCTATAAATTCATCTGAAAGCTTACCAACATGTACTGTTCTTCCTCTTGTTATAACAATGTCAGCTTCAATTATTTCTCGTGTAAAGATATTGAGAACCTTACAATTTTTAAGAACAATATCTGCTTTTTTTCTAGCCATTGCATTGTCGACTAATTCTTTTGTAGTTTGGTATACCATAGAAAATAGTAGGGGACAAGTTATTTATGCTTTACGCTTTAATTAAAAAAATAATTTTTATACTCTTCTTTTAACATATCAGCTATTTTATTCTTCAATATCTTTATTTTGTAGTTTATTTATGCTCTCTAGTACAATATTTTCTCCTTTTTTATCTCCAATCGTCCGATATAATTCCAAACTTGTTTTATAATATTGTAAAGCTTTGTCTGTATCCCCTTGATCTTCATAAATTCCTGCAATATTAGTAGAAACATTAGCTTCTCCATGAATATCATTAAGTTCTATTTTTAATTTTAGAGCCTCTTCCAAAGTTGTTAGAGCTTTTTCTTTTTCATTTTGCTCCAAAAGAAGAGTTGCTATGTTATTTAAGCATACACTTTGACCATATTTATTACCATTACTATTATGTAACTCTAAACTTCTATTATAAGATTCAGCAGCTTTGGTAAAATCTTTATTTTTAGAATACAAGTTACCTATACTGTTTAACACTGTAGCTTCTGCTATTTTATCACCTAATTGTTGACTGAAATCTAAAGATTGAGTAAAACATTTTTCTGCTTCTTCTAGTTTCTCCATACTCACATATACTGAACCAATGTTGTGCAAAGTTGCAGATTGAAGTTTTTTATCACCTATCTCTTGAGCTACTTTAAGGGTTTTATTGTAGTTTTCCATTGCGTCTTCATGCTTCCCCCAACTCCCGTAAACAGTGCCTATACTGTTAATAAGATTGTATTCTGTCCTTTGGTCATTAATTTCTGTAGCAATAGCCAGTGCTTCTTGAAAAGAATCTAAAGCTTTTTGATACAACCCTTGTTTGGTGTAGATTAAACCTATATTCCCCTTTAATGTGCAAATCATTGTTTTATTCCCATGGGAAGTATTGAGCATTAAACTCGTTTCATAATATTCCAAAGCTTTGTCAAACTTTCCTGTAATCTCATAAAGAGCAGCAATGTTATTTCTGATAATTGCTTCTAATTCTCTATTGTTTAAATCTACAGCACCATCTAAAGCTTCTTCATAATAGGAAAGAGCTTCAAATACTTTACCTTGAGTTTTAAGGGTTAATCCAAAATTATTCAAAATGTTGATTCGAAATTTCAAATTATTGGTGTGTTTAACCAAGTCTAATGCAGTATTATAATATTCGGTAGATCTATCGAAATTTCCTAAATCCTTTTCGATGAAACCAAGATTATTAGCTGCTAATGCGGCCCCATCATAATCCTTTAATTCTTGATGAATATCTAAAGATCTAGTATAATGCTCTTTAGCTAACTCTAATCTTCTAAGCTGTTCATAAAGATAAGCAAGATTATTTAATGTCACTGCTTCTCCTTTCTTATCTTCAATATCCTCACGTATTTTTAGAGAATCTTGAAAATACTTTATAGCTGAAGAAGCATCATTTAACTTCATAGAACATGCTGCAAGATTATTATAAGTACTTCCTATTTCTTTAAAATCGTCTAATTCTTTTCGTAATACTAATACGTTCTCAAAAATAGATTTAGCCATAGTGAAGTTTTGAACATTAAAAAATGTTACACCTAACCTATTTGACAAATTAGCTGCTTCAAGTTTCATATCTACCTCTAAATACTTACTAATAGCTTGAGCCCAAGAATTGTACCATTCCGTAATTTTACCTTCTTTGAAGAAAATCTCCCCATCTTTTATAAGTTTTAGAATAAATTCATCGGTATCTGTCATAACAACACAGTTAGTATTAAATTATGAATAGTAAAACATATACCTTTAAAACTTATTTGATGACTTTTAATCAAAAAGATCTCTTTTACCATTAAACAGGATAAATCCTGTAAACAATGTTGTGAACACTTTAACGACAAAAAATGAAAAGAATTGAATTGGTAGAAAACAAAATTATTTAAACGAAATAAAAAATATTTTTC
>CAZEQQ010000248.1:0-211 GCA_964514425.1 uncultured archaeon | reverse complement strand
AACTAACAATTATGATTGCTACTTCGACATTAAATCATAACTTGTGTAATTATATTTCCAAATGGTGTTTTGTATGAAAATAATGAATTATGAAACTGACTTTAAAAGTTTCGTGAATAGCTACATAGGACTTTCTATTATTAGCCTTGCAGTTTTAGGTTTAAGTTATTTGTTAACTTTAGTATTTCCTGAAAACTTTCGAGAAATTCTG
>CAZEQQ010000247.1:412-4617 GCA_964514425.1 uncultured archaeon | reverse complement strand
TGAGATTAGTAAAAATGTTAAAAAACTTTAGCTTAAAAAGAAAGAAAAGAGAAAGTAACATTCAATTTACATTTTCACAACTACTTTTTCAGGAAATATTTCAAAGGAAGCTCACTCAAATGATCGATAATCTCCTCCATTGAGTCAAAAGTTTTTTCACATTTTGTGCATTGGTATATTGTTTTTGTGCTAATAAATTGATTAAAATTGATAGAAATGTCATCTTTTTCTATAAGCGATGGTTCAAGTTCATATAGCAAATTTTTTTGATGTTCAAGACTTCTAACTATGTTCTGATCGTCGATATCACTTTCTTTTTTGAATTTCTGCGACTGATATTCTTTGTGCAGTTTTATCATATTTGGGTCATTTGTTAAAACACCATCTATACCATCTTTACCCTCTATAACCTCTTCTTCATCAGTCTCTTTTTCTAACAATTTTTTTAATTCATTGACTGTTGATGGTGAGATGATCCACGAACTACCTCTCTTTGTAGCTATTTTTTCCATGTGATAAGTGACTCTATTATAAAGATTCACCCATCCATTGTTTCTTGTAGCTCCAGGAAATGAATCAAGTGTTCCATATGCGACGTATCTTGTCAAAGTTGAAGTATCTATACATATTGTATGCCATTCAGGAAGATTTCCTCGTTTTTTAAACTCATCAATCCCTTTTTTTAAGGTAAGTAGTAATTCTGCTTTATCCTGATTGAAATTTTCTTTTATTTCCCCTTTAAGTTTTAGACCAAGGTCTATTGTTTGATTTTCTTCTGCTAATGTCATATAGTTCTACCTCTACAACTACAAACAAATAACGACTATCCACATTTGTTGCAGTTATCCGGTTACATTTAATAATCCACAATAGAGGGATTACAATAAATGGGGTTATATATTTTTCTCTTTAGGTAAAACGCTTTTGTAATTTTTGCAAATCTAAGATTGTGAAACTATGTTTTACTATTGTTTGCTAAAACAAAAAAGAAAAGAAAGAAAAATGGGAAAAAGATAAGAAAAAGAAAATACAAATGTCAATAGCGTTTATTTGTGACATTTAGAACTAATCCTAAGGATAGCAAAATTATAAAACTGTAGAAGAATTTTGAAGCATTTAAAGTGGTAGTAAACTCGTCGTCTCCATTGGTATCACTATCACCATTTGTATCATCGTCATTATCATCGTCGTCATCGTCGCCATTATCACTTATGATGTTGATAGTAACAGTACGGACGGCCTTATTGTCAAAAGTATCCCAAGCTTCAATTACAATAGTGTACTGTCCTACAGGATGATCTTGGACATAAAAGGAAAAAGTGATACTGGTATAACCGGGATTATCTACTATGCTGAATGTTTCGGTAAGAACACCATTGATGGTAAAAGTAGCGTTGTACAGATTAAAGTCATATATTTCCCATTCAAAAGTAATAGTGCTCCCATAGGTATGGGTGTGGCTTCCGCTAGGACCAGTTATATCAGGAGGCATAGTATCTGTATCGTCTTCTTCTGCAGTTATAACTAGAAGCCAATTAACATTTCCCCTGCAATTCCAACTAGTGATGTTTAGAGTATAATCACCTTCTGAAGTAATATAGTCATATAGATTAAATGAAACTATCTTTGACACATTAGAAGTATAACTGCCTTCTGCAATAACAGTTGTTGCAGAATTTTTAATGTTAATGTTATAATAATTTTCATCACACTCTAAGGAGTGAAAAGTGTAATTAAGCCAATAAGTTTCATAGAGAGTATAAAATATTTTTTCATCAGGACCAGAAATCGTAGGAATAAGATATGTCAAAACTTTAACAGTGAGATGGTAGTCTACAATATAACCGAAATCGTCAGAAAAAGTGAGAGTATAGCTATATTGTCCTGTTGGTTTAGCACTATGAGTAAAACTAAATGTACCATTTTTTGAACCTTCAAATACCTCCAAGTATTCTGGCATTCCACCAATATTTTCGTAAACATTAACTTCCCAATTATGTTCGCTAAAAACAGAATAACTAACATTTATAGGTTGCATATCATCAACTTCAATAAATGAAGGACCTTCTATCCAACTTGTCCAAGGAAGTGTTCCGTTTTCTCTTAAATCTAAGACATTATGAGACCATTTCGTTACGTGTGTAGAATCAATAAGATCTTGGAGAACAAAAGTAACTCTGTGAACCTTGTTATACCCCCAATAAGGAATTGCAGACACAGGAATATCTATCCAATGATCACCATTATCGAGATAGTCAATATTGAATAGTTCACCTCGGATATAAGTCGATAATGTCATATTGTATGTTAACTCATAAAGAGTAAAATTAATACGATAGATCACAGCATAATCATCGAGAGGTGTAGTTTTAGTTACGTTAATCATAGCGGGTAAGCTTGCATTTTCGACAGGACTATACATGATATTAGTACGATGAAGAGTGTAATGCATAGTATCAGTATAGGTAGAGTTCTGAGTAAACGCAACTATTTGATCATAATTTGGGATATAGCCATCATAAGAACAATATTTATGCACAGACCAGATTTTAATAGTTTCTAGTAGCATCCCAGTATCCCACTCAACATAGTAATGAACAGTTTCTGTTGTTAAAGTAGTTATGTTCACCTCAACAGAAAATCTGGTTTCTATAGATGAAGAGGTGGAAATAGAAGTAGAAACGTAGTGATCGGTATATAAGGAATAAGGAACAGAATTGATAAGATAATAACGCTCTGTTCTATCACCTAATACGGCATCATCAAAAGCATCAAATCTGTCAAAATTGAGTATAGCAACTTTGCTACTATAAAAAGGTTCATGATTCGAGTAATACGCATTAGGATCAAAGTCTACTTGAGTAAGGTTATTGTCAAGCATCCAATATAGACCATCGTAGTTATACCTAAAATACAGTTGTTCTTCAGAGTTGTAAAGCTCTTGACTTGTCTCTGTCCTATTAGTTTTAAGGCTATTTAGACCGGTAATCTCATCAACAACAAAACCGTCTCTTCCCTCTTCATACCACTGCCTAGTTGCTTCGTAACGACTAGAATTAACGGATTCACTCTCGACAACAGGAATAAAAGTCGAAACATAATAGTCCTCTTTTAATCTGGTAGTGTTATATAACAATTGATCTCCAATAGCTAATTCATAATATTGAGGAAAATCAGTAAGAGTTCCACTATTACCTAAATCAGTAGTAATAAGGGGAGAAACAAACATCAATGTCAAAATAAAAAAACTTATTCTCATAAGAGGTCAATGCAATAAATACTTCAATGATTATAAATAATTGCAAATAGGAAAAAGAAGACTAAAGCGAAATTAAGAAAACATAAAACGTTAAAGATATACGTGCTTAGATATAATTAAGCACAAAAGACAATTTAAACACATAGGTTCCTTTAAGCCAAAATTTATTAAGATTAGAGGAATAGAAAAAAATATGAAAAAAGCGTTTTTGCTTCTACTCTTATTAACAATTATTGTAGTGGTGCTTTATTTAATAGGTATAATAGGGTTAGAATATCTAGTGATTTATGGGCTAATAGCAGTAACTGTGGGAGGATATTTACTGATATTTCTAAAAGAAAATAAAAGGAATTGGCAAAAAACTAATAATTGAATATAAAAGAGAAAAAATTGTTGTTGAAAGGTCAATTAATTTTTACTATCTTGCGTATAATCGACAACAAATGGGAAAGATTCCTCTATTAATGTGTCCTCATCGACAATGTAGGATGAAGAAAGTTTTTCTTTTTCGATATATTTAGAGCAGAAACTATAGGCAAATTTACTCAAAGCATGTTTAAGGATAAAACTAATTTTAGAGGTAATTAAAACGAATATTAAAGAATGCTCAGGTTTTTGATTGATCATTAAATAAGCATTATCCATACGTATTTCTTGTATTTCGCCTTTGTGGAGAGACTCTTTTAAGATAGTGGTTATTCCGAAAATTGCTCCAGAAAAAAGCTCATAGTCAGCTAAGCCATGAGGGTCCCAAGTGTAATTATACAAAGGAACACCTGTTTCAATATTAACAACTAGTAACCTTGAAACCTTAAAAGGTAAGATATAACCTAAACGAGGTTGTTTATAAAAAGCATAAGCACACAATAAAGCACCTAACCCGATAAGAACATAATCTGTACCAGGAAGGATCCAAACTAAACCGGAACCAAAGGCAATAGCAGCT
>CAZEQQ010000247.1:0-402 GCA_964514425.1 uncultured archaeon | reverse complement strand
GAGGAGCATGAAGATATAACAACAACATGTAAGAAAACCAAAGAAATCCAGCTAAAGCAAATAATAATGAACCACTATACAAAAAGTAACCTTGTAAAGCAGGAGAAACTTCTCCTAACCCAGAAGTATTTAAACTAACAGAATTGGGTTGAAAAGCGAAAA
Organism: uncultured archaeon; assembly: GCA_964514425.1. Taxonomy (GTDB): domain Archaea; phylum Asgardarchaeota; class Heimdallarchaeia; order Heimdallarchaeales; family Heimdallarchaeaceae; genus CAZEQQ01. Next base: position 240 of record CAZEQQ010000247.1, on the reverse strand, counting down.
TAAAAACAGAAGTAGAAACAATAGTAACAACAATTAATTTTATTTTACCCAATTGATCTTTAGTTATTGAATCAACCAGAGCAACTATGGAGTAACATAAGGGAGCTGTTGCTAAAACACCAATAGTATAAAATGTAAAGTTTAGAGTGTGGTAACCAAGAGCTAAAAATATTGTTCCAATCATTAAGAAGAACCATGTTAAACCCATGTAGAGAAAATGGGGATATTTAGAACGAATAT
>CAZEQQ010000246.1:0-4617 GCA_964514425.1 uncultured archaeon | reverse complement strand
CGCGCTTAGAGAGCAAGATTTATTTGTTGATGATATGTTAGTTCTGATAGATAGAAGTCAAGGTAATATTGCAGAATTGAAAGACATGAACATTAATCTCCATTCTTTCATTACAATTGAAGAAATCTTCGACTATTGTCTTCAGTCTTCAGATATTTCAATGGATGATGCTACACGATTAATTATTCAAGATAATTGGAAAAAAGAATAAGGTTAAATCCTTATTTTATTTCTTGTTGCTTCTGTTAATTGAGAATATAGTTCTTTTTGATATCTTTCTGCTTCTTTTACAGGATCAGAGACATAAATTATTCCTCTTCCTATATTGACCATTGTCTTTGCACCAAATTGTCCTAAAATCGTTTCTGCGCTACCACCTTGAGCGCCTACACCCGGAACTAACGCTATTGTTTCGCTTCCTACTATTGATTGTATTTTCTTTATGTCTTCGGGTAAAACATGACCTGTTGCTCCGATAACTACTCCGTCAGAGTTATATTTTGCGACTTGGTGAGCGATATGTTCGTAATATGCTTGATATTCACCAAAAGGTTGTTTTTGATATATTGCTTCAGGATTAGACATCAAAGTGAGAACGATAATTCCAAGATCATATTTATGAGCACATACTGTTGCTTCTTCTATATTTCCTGCAAAAGGGGAGAATGTAAATCCGTCAAATTCTTCTTCTTTAAACCAATAAATTGCTGATTCGTTTGTTGAGCCTATATCTCCTAATTTATGGTCTATAATTGAAAGCATACCGTTTTTATGTATTAACTTATTCAAATTTCTAATCTCGTCGATTGATAATCCTATGAGGTATTGTCTGTTCATTTTTACTGTTGAACAAAAAGGAGCTAAAGAAGTGATCATTTCTTCCATGAAAGTTACTCTATCATTTGAGGGAATAACATTCTTTGTTCTTTGTTGTGGTATTGCTGGGTCCAACCCTAAACATACAATACTCTTTTTTTTATCAACACATTGAAGGTAGGTTTCTACAAATTTACTCGCCATTTGTATTCGCAAACTACCTATTCTCTCTTTTTTAAGCTTTAGTATGTGAACACAACTAGTTATTTTGAACAATCAACTGTGCATCTTTAAAGACATATTTTATTTTTCCAACAAAGTGACCATTTTCGTAGGCAGACCATTTTGCTTTTGATTTCACCCATTCTTCTGTAATTTCATATCTTTCATTTGGATCTATTATCACAATATTTCCTGCTTCATATATTCCTGCTTCGACATTTAGTAATTTTTTCGGAAAACTGGTTAAAGCTTCCATTGCTCTTTGCCATTCTATTTCTCCACTTTGAACTAATGTTAACACCGATGGTAAGAGTTCTTGTACTCCTGGCATGCCACTTGGGCAAGTTGTAGTTTTTTCTTCTTTTGTGTGAGGGGAATGATCAGAACTTATCATATCGATATAACCTTCAGCAAAAGCTTTTTTCAATGCTACATTATCTACCTCGTCCCTTAATGGAGGATTAACTTTCTTTTTCCATTCGTCTATAGGACTATTTTTATTGAGGAAAAGGTAGCGTGTGCAACTATCTGTAGTCAAATTGTCATATGAGCTTAATTTTAAGAGTCTTAATGATAGCTCGCTACTTACATGTGTAATATGAAAATGTAATTTTTTATAGTCTTGGCTCCATTGCAAAACTTGCTGTATTGCTTGAACTTCTGCTTCTGCGGGTCTTTGTCTATGATGTAGTTTTTCATTTTTATATCGTTCTAAAATTGTTGGGTCTTCAGCATGAAAGAAAATAGGTTTAGTACTTTCTATATTTTCCAATTTTGTTAATGCGAGTTCTATATTTTCTTTTGTTACGCCTAAATCTCCAAAAGAATCAGACATGAATACTTTATGTGCATCACAGATTATGTCTACATTTTCCAATTGTTCTATATTATCATTTGTTATTGCACTTGCTATTCTTATATCGACATACTGTTGTTTTTCAGCTAATTGTTTCTTCTGCAAAACAGTTTCATACGAATTTGTTACGGGTATGCTATTGGGCATATCAAGGACTGTTCCTACTCCACCATAAGCAGCTGCTAAAGCTCCTGTTGTGTAATCCTCTTTATGTGTTAATCCTGGTTCTCTGAAATGAACATGGATATCTATAGCAGGAGGTATGCCATAGAAAGTGGTACAATCTATTCTCATTTTTTCTCTTGGCTTGTCATCAACAATCGCTAAATCTGTTATTTCGTATTGTTGCTTCTGTATATTCCATAAGTTAATGTTTTCCAGTATAAACACTACATCTCCTCCTTTTTACCACTTGCTGTTCGTCCATATGCCCCAAAATCTTCTATTTTTTCTAATTGTTCTGTATGAAGCACGGGTCCATCTACACATATTCTTAGTCCTGTAGGATCAACAACACATGCACCACATATACCAAAACCACATCGCATATGTCTATCTGCTAAGCTCATTTGCATATCTACGACTTGTTCATACTTCTTGCCTAAGTCATAAATAGCTTTCATCATCCTCTCTGGTCCGGCTACATAAAAAACTAGTGATTCTTTTGTAGATTTTAATAATTCTTCAATTTCTACTGTTGGAAATCCTTTGTATCCGTAAGATCCATCATTTGTACATACATGGAAATTGATTTTTCCTTGTTTTTGTAATTCTTCCATATAGTCTAAATACATTAGCAATTCTTTGGTTCTTGCCCCTTGAAAAACATGTATGACGTCGTTAATTTCTTTCTTTAATAAAGTATTGAGCAAAAATTTCAGTGGAGGCATGCCAAACCCTCCTCCAATTAACACGTGCGTTGTTTGTTTTGGAATAGTAAAAGCTTTTCCAAAAAATCCTCTTACTCCTAATAGGTCTCCTTTTTTAAGTTCAAATAATGCTTTTGTTCCTTCTCCTACCATAGCCACAGCTAATTCAAGTTTATTTTCTGTATATCCAGCTACACCTAAGGGAAACTCGTCTTTTCCTGGCACCCATAACATGACAAACTGTCCTGGATTGATTTTTTCTATCTTTATTGGGAATTCTATAATGAACGTTTTCGTGTCTTTACATTCTTCTTTTATTTCTGCTATTTTTCCTATAATTGGTTTGGAACCGAAACTATCTACTTTCATTTATGTGCGCCTCCTATTATCTCTGTTATTGCCTCTATTTCTTGTTCTCTCATGTATTTCTTTAATTTATGTAGAAACAGTTTCACTTTATTTCCAGGATAAGCTACACCGAAAGCTGTTCCTATTTCTACAGCTGATGCTCCAGCTAGCATATACTCAATTATATCTTCCCCTTTCATTATTCCTCCAACTCCAATAATGGGAACCTTTTCCCCTAGAGCCTCATAAAGATCATAGACATATCTAACTCCTATTGGTTTGATCGCTGCTCCTGAAAGACCTCCTTTCTTGAAGCCCAAAATTGGTCGTTTTGCATAAATGTCAATTAACATTGCTTTTAATGTATTAATTGCCACTATGGCATCACATCCTCCTTTAACTGCAGCTTCTGCTATTTCTATTACATTTGTTACATTTGGAGTTACTTTTGCCCATAATGGTTTCTTTGTTCTTTTTCTCAATTCTGCTGTAATATTATAAACTGTTTCTGGATCAGTTCCTAAAGACATACCTTCTTTTTCTGTATTAGGACAACTCAAATTTAACTCATATCCTGCAAAAGGTAAGTCATCTAACCCTTCTAATACTTCTATAAATTCAGCCATGTTTCCTCCAAATATTGAAACTATTGCTGTAACGTTATGATGATGTAGTTCTTCTATATCTTCTCTAAATACTTTATATCCTGGATTTGCTAATCCTACTGAATTGACCATGCTTCTTATTTCAGCCAAAGCTATAACACTAGGATTGGGGTTCCCTATTCTATCCCTTGGTCCTATACTTTTTGTTACCACTGCTCCTATTCCTGCATTATGAATATTAACAAGTGACGAATAGGATGTGCTTATTATCCCTGATGCTAAAATTAGTGGATTTTTCAGAGTAATAGTTTTGATATTCGTTTCTAACTCCATAGAATAAATTTATAATAGAGATTAAAAGATTTTATGCTATACAATATTAGATTAGTGATTATATTGACAATTGTTGCGGTGTTATCTGACATTCATGGCAACATTGACGCGTTCAAAGCAGTTTTAGCTGATATCGAAAAATTAGGATATATCGACGGCATGTTTTGTTTAGGAGACATCATTGGTTATTATCCCTATCCTGATGAATGCGTTGAGCTAGTTAAAGAACATAGTTCCTTTACAGTTTTAGGTAATCATGACTATATGGTTAACGATACAAGCGATCTCTTTCAGTTTAATGACATGGCTGTTTTCATGATTAAATGGACACTAAAACATATGTCAGAAACTAATAAAAAATGGCTTAAAGAATTACCTTTGATTAAAACCTTTAAATTTGATAATAAGCGAGTGTTCCTTACTCATGGTTCTCCTTATGACCCCTTTGATTATTTTGACATTAGTTATTATCCCAATCCAAAAAAAGAGGTTCTTGACGCTGTAAATGAAGTTAAAACCGATATTCTTTGTGTGGGTCACACTCATATTCCCTACGCGCTTAAAGTTG
>CAZEQQ010000245.1:0-4619 GCA_964514425.1 uncultured archaeon | reverse complement strand
CTTTACCTATCTTTTTCTCCTTCAGTTTCATATTTTCTATTTTATTTTCAATCTCTAACAATTCTTTATTAACTACATCCCCAAAAAGAACAGAAGTATATTTCAAAACTTTTCTATATAATTCTAAAAGAGGAACAATTTCCCTCATTGGTGGGGAAACAACAATGTCAAAAAGTATAAGCAAAAATTTAGCTCCCGTTATAATAAACGTAAATAGTAACGAAAGTAGTGTTATCCCCACTTTTTTAATTTTTCTAAGAGTAATAATTGTTTCGGACATTAATAACAAATGATAATGGTTGAATAGCTTTTTAATTTTTCCTATTAGCAAATCAAAAGAGATTTATTTCTTCTAAGTTTACAATAGATTTTGTGATATCTTACTTGAATCTTCCTTTTTCAAATGAGGTCTAGTTTGATTGTTGAGTTCCTTTCCAAAAGTTTAATGTGTTTTTGTACCATAAGTTTTCTTAGTCGTTTCTTAGCACATCACTAGTTTTAAGTATATGAGGAGATAGAATTGACTAATATGTACAATTCGTTGGCTATAACAGTTGTAAATAGAATAATCGGCAAAAGGGAGGACAAAAACTTTTGGTTCAAGAGGTGATTAAATTTTTGTGAAGGCACTGTTGTATCTAATGTTATCTTACGATACAATATATTTAAGTAGGTTTTATCAAACTATTAGTTATGCAAAGCCTTTTTGATTTTGTCCTTCTTAGATTTTCAAAAGAATTACAGGATCTGTTAAAAGAGGCTGTAGAAAAAGAGAATTGTCTCAATCCCAATGAAAACTTGCAACAAGGAGCTATTAAAGTTCTAGAAAGCATCATAGACGAAAATAGATTTGAAAAATTAGAAAAAGCAGAATTAGCCGCTTTAATTTGTTACTTAACGCCCAATATGCAAGCTAGTAATGTTTTATTACAATTATTGTGTAAATTAAAAGAACCTTACATCGATTTATTTGTTGCATTTTTCGAAGAGGAACCCTCACAATATCATCTTACACTAAAAAAAATTGAACTTTTAAGTGAAAGTATAGACGAAAAACAACCCCACTATCAAGAAAAAATTGCGAATATTTTAAACATGAAAGCTTGGGTTTATGGACAAGTAGGGGAGATTGAAAAGCTATATCTCCTATATCAAGAAGGAATGAAAAAAATAGTAAAAAGTGATAACATTGTAGAACAATATGCAATTCAAGAATGTTTGTTAACTGTTTTATGGTGGATGATGCAATCAGGTTCTGAATATGATATAGAGCAAATATTATTAGAAATAGAACCTTACGTAAAAAAGTATAAACTTTATTTTCCTTTTTCTTCATATTTAAACTTGTATGGAACTGTGGAGAGCACTTACGGTAGTTTAATGGAAGCCATTAAATATTATACTGAACTTTATACACTTCATGAGCAGTATCATGATTTTTACCGTCTTTCGATTGCGATGGGGAATCTAGCTGAGGTCTATTTAGCTACAGGGTACATAGAGAAAGCAAAAGAGATGATGGAAAAAGCTATTGATCTTTATCATTCGTCAACAGGAAAGTTTCCTTATATGTACTTAATGGAAATGGGTAATATTCATTTCATAGTTAACAATTTTGAGTTAGCAGAACAATCTTTTTTGAAAGCATATGAAATACAAAAAAATGAACAAACTCTCTATAAAGCTTTCATTTTATTTGAAGTAGCACATTTTTATCTCAGAACAGAACAACTAGAACAAGCTGAAAAATATATTGGAGAATATATAGAATTAGCAAACATCATAGATACTTCTTCTGTTAAAGCTAGACTGGAATATTTACTAGGTTTCTTTAACATGCTCAATCATAATTTAGCTAATGCTATTAGTTCTTTGATTTCAGCGGTGCAATTTTCTCAAATGAGTAGAGAAAGAGAATTGATGTTATTTAGTATCATCCAACTTGCTATAGCGTATTTACAATTTTATAAACTCACAGAAAAGCAAGAATCACTAAATCAAGCATTAAATTATATTGATTCAGTAGTAGAAATAGGAAAAGAACACCATCTTTCGCATATAATAACATTAGCGTTAATGATAAGAGCACTTCTCAGCTCAATTAATGATAACATCGACCAATCAATTGAAGATATTACTGAAGCAAAAAGTATTGTAGAGAAGACTGGTTTTGAAACATTAGCTGCAGATTTAGTAATATTAGAAAAAATCATTAAAGAATCTAAAAATACCTCGAATATGAAAGTGGAAGGACCAAAAATGATCGAAAATATTCTTCCACAATTTAAAACAATGTTATCATTCAAAGTTATTCAAAAAGTGAAACAAGAATCAGAATTGCTAGGAATACTCGTGATAACTGAAAGTGGGGTTCCAATATTTTCGAAGTTAAAAAGCAGATTGAAAACAAATGACCTCGTGCTAAGTGGACTATTAATGGCAATTAATCAACTCTCAACAAATATCATAAGTGAAAAGGAACAAGGAAGACTACAAGATGTTCATTATGAAAATTTTTCAATAACCATTCAGACCATAAAAAACGGTATAGTAGCGATTATTGCATCTAAATTAAATGCAGAAATAAAGATTTTAGCTACAACAATAGCAGAAAGGATAGGTGAAGTTCCTGTTGTAATAACAGAAGCTTCAGGGGATATTGAAGAGAAAATCAAAGACATCATAATTCAAATGCAACTTTTACAATAGAATTTAGCATTACAACAAAACATTCTCTAAGACTGCTATTAACAAAAATTAGGTTAATAATTTTCCTTAGATGATAGATTTAAATAGATACTAAAAAAAGTTATACAATGCCTATTGTTGAATTAGAGAGGTATACTTCATATCTAAAAGAAAATTTACCAAATGTAACTCTTTTAGATTTTAGGAGTTTTGAATCCCTCTATGATTACTATAGACATCTACTAGATAATTGGGAGAAAATTTTAGAGCTTGAGGTTGAACCTGTATTTCAATTGACAATTTCTTATGTTCTAATGATTTATACTGAAAAATCAAAATTAGAGCAATTATATAATAAATATGAAAGTATTGATGTAGGTGCTAGTTATTTAAGATTAGTAAGTAGATCAGGTGAAAATGAAAAAGCCCAAAAAATGATAGTAAAATTTGAAGAAGTGAAAAATTCAATTGAAACGATCTCTCTTTCTAAAATTGAGTTTTTATTGTGGTTAGCCTACTATTATATAATAGAAAGAAGATATGATGAATTTTCAGAACCCCTTAATAGTTATGTGAGAGAGTGTGAATCCTATTTAGAAAAAACAAAGGATCATATTGCAAAGTTTCAATTAAAAAGTTTTGAATTATATATTAGAGGATTATACCACCACGTAAAAAGAGATATAATAGAAGCAAAAGAATTTTACTCTGAAGCCATATCAACTTTAGAGTCTAATAATATCTTTGATAGTTTCTTACTCGCGACTCTTTACAATATGTATGGTAACATCCTTCATAGCGCAGGGGATCAGAAAGCTTTAGATAAATATCAACAAGCTTTACTTTATTATTCTTCAAATAAAATTGATAGAGGAATTGCTGCATCAAATGGGAATATAGCCTCACTTTTAATGCAGGAAGGTGAATTTGAACATGCTATTACTCTTCATCTAGAAACTGTAAAAATTATGCAACTCTATCAAGATCAACGAAATGTTCTAGTTTGTTACACTCAAATATTTTCATGCTATAAATCTCTGGGCAAGTTTAAACAAGCAGAAGCTTACTTACTTAAAGCTTTGAATCTAATGGAAACTTACAATCTCAAATATGATCAAATTTACCAAGATGCAATAGAATTTTTCGCTTATAAAGGTGATTTTGAGAAATCAGAAGAACACCTTAAACTTTTTTATAAAGTTTTAGAGATTGAGGAAGGAACTAATACTAATGGAGAGGCTTTAGGCTTAATAAATAAAGGGTTCATCGAGTTAAAGAAAAAAAACATTTTTGATGCTGAAACTTATCTTAAACAAGGGTTAAATATTGCAAAAATACTTAATAACACACCTTTAGGATTACAAAGTCTCATTTACCTAATAGAACTATTTTCTGTAAAATATAAACTAGAGTTTGATGAAGAAAGAAGAAGAAATATACTGGAAACAATAGAGGAATACATCAAAGAAACGGTTATTTTCTTTAAACAATTCCATACATTCTTTCAAATGGTTAATTACAGAATTCTATTAGCCAATGTTCACATTCTTATGAACAAACTCAATACAGCTTTAAAGGTTTTGGAAAAAACAAGAGAACTGGTAAATGAATATGATTTAGAGCCACAGAAGAAAACTGTTGAAGAGATGATAAATAAAGTAATTGAGCTTAAAAATATTGCAAGCGCTCCAAAAAAGAAAGAACATCAACAAACTCTAATAGAAGACAGTGAAGAAATTTTAAAGAGTTATTCGATTAAAGGCATTAAAGATGATAGTGTGCTTTTAGGTGTTAATGATGCACCTGAATTACTTAATCTCCTTGTAATACATAAGAATGGTTTACCATTATTTACTTATAATTTCCAAAAAGCAACTGACGATAACAAAGATTTACTAGTTGCAGGATTTATTAATGCTTTGCAAAGTTAT
>CAZEQQ010000244.1:0-4626 GCA_964514425.1 uncultured archaeon | reverse complement strand
TAGCTGCTGCAATACAACTAAAACGTTCTTTTATAGAAGTTCTTGTTATAACAAAAGAATTAGGTGGATTAGTTAAAAACGCTAATTTAATAGAAAATTTAGTGGGTTTCCCTTCAGGGATAAGTGGAGAAAAATATGTTGAACTAATGGAGAAGCATATGCAGTCTTTAGGAATTCCCGTAAATTACGAGAGAGTTGTAGAAGTTGAAGAAGAAGAAGAAGAAGCTTTTTTCAGAGTAAAAACTGAGAATAAAGAGTATAAAGCGAAGTATCTTATAATTGGAACAGGTACAGAGCCTCTTCCTTTAGATATATAAGGAATAATAGAAGCAGAAGAGAGAGAACGAGTTTTTTTCAACGTTTATGATGTAAAGCCTAAAGCAAACAAGAAGAAAGTTGCTATTGTGGGAGGAGGAGATGCTGCGTATGATTATGCACTCAATCTCAATGAAGTAGTTGAAGAGGTTTTCATCATCCAAAGATCCAAAAGCTCTAAAAGTTTGGTTCTTTTACAAAATAGGGTAAAGAAAAAAGAAAACATTAAAGTGTTGAAAGAAACTATAATAGAGAATATAGCAGTAAATAAGGCGGAAGATGAGCTTCTTCTCACTTTAAAGATGGAAGAGACTACAGACTCGTTTATTTTAGTTGTTGACTATTTATTATCTGCAATAGGAAGATGTCCAAACACTAGTTTTTTAACTAAGTCTCTCCAAGATAGTTTCAAGGAATCTTATTCATCATCAAGATTATACTTCATAGGAGATATCAAAAACGGTGAGTATAGGCAGATCTCTTTGGCCATCGGAGATGGAATCAAAGCTGCTATGATGGTTGCAAAAGAGTTTAATGAACAATTTAGTCAGTAAGGTGATAATATGGAAATATTAGGAAAATACGGTAAAGAAGATCTTGCCACACTGTATATAGCAAAACAAGGAAACAACATTGTCGAATTTGTTGAAAGTTTACAACCTCCTATCCCCAGAGAAGAAAAATGGGTATTGATTCTTTCTACAATGTATGGTTGTCCTATGAAGTGCTTAATGTGTGACGCAGGAGAATACTATCATGGAAATCTTACAAAAGAGCAAATATTTGAGCAAACTGACTATATGATAAAAGCAAGATATCCTGACTTTACTATTCCTGTCAACAAATTTAAGATTCAATTTGCTAGAATGGGTGAACCAGCTCTCAATGATGAAGTTTTAGAGGCATTGAAAGAATTACCTCAAAGGTATAATGCTAAAGGTCTCATGCCTTGTTTAAGCACCATAGCACCAAAAGGTGCAACAAATTTCCTCATCAAATTAATAGAAATAAAAGATGACTTCTATTCTAATGGTAATTTTCAGTTGCAATTTTCTATCCATTCAACTGATGAAAAAGAAAGAAGAAAATGGTTACCCGATAATATATGGACGTTAGAAGAAATAAACGAATATGGCGAAAGGTGGTTTAAAGAAGGAGATAGAAAGTTAACACTAAATTTTGCTTTGACCGAAGATTCTTTAATTGATCCTGATGTTATTGCGCAAATCTTCTCTCCTGAAAAATTCATGATAAAAATGACTCCTATGAATCCAACTTACAAAGCTCAACATCACAATCTTAATTCAGGAATTACTGAAGAAAATGCTGATTCTCATCCTCTTTTGAATGAGTTTAAGAAAAGAGGATTTGATAGTTTGATTAGTATTGGGGATTGGGAAGAAAATAAGATTGGCTCTAATTGCGGTCAATTTGCTACTCATTATATGGATGGAAAGGTTTTACTCAAGCCAACCTATCAAACAAAAGATTTTGAAATAAAAGAACAAAAGGAATAATGGGAAGTTTTTTACACTCATTTTTGTTGCTTTTTTATCCTTTCTATCTAATTAATTCCACATTTACACTTTAATGCTCTTTGTACTACCATTCTCCCGTGCTTCGTTCTTCTCTAACTTTTGATGAATAATCAGTAAGAGGGCTTAATCGTAATCCAATGAGTAGTAAAACGGTTATAAGTAGAAAAACTATACTGGTTGAAATAAAAGCAATAGAAAGATGGAAAAGATATATTACTCCACTGCTAAGAATCCCGAGTAGTAAACTGATATCTGTGATATAAGGGTTAACAGCGAATTTTTTCAAGTCATCATTAAAAGGAAAGGCAACGATAATATTTCTCACGATATTACTGAAAACACTATAAGTCCCTCTCCAAAGGACATAACCAATACTTATTAAAATAAGGTTAGAGAAAAACAGAAAACTTGTAGAAAATGAAATTAGGAGTATACTGACAATTAGCACAAGTGAGAGAGGATTCTTCACAAAGTCAATTAATATGTAGGATAAATCTGTAGAATAACTTGCTATTAATGCACCAATTGCCACCAGAATACAAAGATGTATGTCAGAAAAGGTGACTGTTACTTTAAAATGATAGAGAATTAACGGAGTAAAAGTCCCATAAGCGAAATTGTAGAGAAGTCGAATAGTGAAACTTGGTACAGTTTCATCTTTCCCTCTTTCTCGTGGAGTGTAAACAGTTTGATATTCTTCTTTAGCTTCTAATTCGGGCTTTTTAAGTTTGTAAAAATTAATGAAGAAAACAAGAAATGACGAGAATGAGAGGATGATACTAAAAGTTAAAATTATAGCGTTATACATCAGTTCGGTTGAGAAGGATGAAAAGAGAAGAAAGAAAACCATTAGAATTACTGGAGAAATAACCCATCTCCATCGCCATAGTCGATAATGCGAAAAATATCTCACTTTTAACTTAAAAAAAGAACTTAAAATGATTGTTTTAGTTTTTAAGACCATAGAAGAGGAAAAAGAAAAAAAACATAGACCTATAATAAGACCAAGAAGGTTTGTAGATAGATCAATAAAGTATAACCAATAAAGTGATAATGTTGTCAAAAAAAGGAAAGTGAAGAAACTATTTTTCATTGCTTTTCTACTTTTCACCATTTTAGAAGCATAAAAAGACAAATAACGAAAGAAAAAGAATAGAGCAAAAATAATTGCAAATATGATAACTTCACTTTGGAAAAAAGCTATCATCAAAGGGAAAAAGGTAAAAGTTATAGCAATTCTAGAGAAATCAAATAATTCAGAAGAAAGGGAAAAAAATAAACTGTCTTTCTTACTTAAATCAATCTTTTTTGACATTAGGAGGCAATAAACTATGAGATATATTATTCTTTTTGTAGCAATTTAATGAAATAAGTCTTAAATTTGTAAAGGTAAAAAGAGAGTTTTGGAGAATTTTCTTTTTACCATTCTCCAGATGCTCTTTCTTCAATTACTTTAGGTTGAGTGTTAGTCAAAGAGGTGAATTGTTTAGCAATTACGATAATAAGACCAAGAAGGACATAGATGAAACCTACAACGGCAAACGCTAAAGTGAAAAAATACATAAAAATGAAACCACTAGCTAGTACTCCTAAAGCAACAAAGAATTGGGTAAAATAAGGTCCTAAGTAGAATTTTTTGGCTGTTGGTGAAACGGGAAAAGTTAAAACAATGGGAAAAACGATGTAATAGTAAATAGTATGGAAATAAGCCCAAAGGACATATAGGACACTTAATAGAAAAATACTCTCTATAGCTATAATAGACATGGACAGAATAAACATTACCATACAGATAATAACTAAACCTGTGATTTTGTTAAGCTTAGAATACAGGATTTTGTAGGATAATTTGAAGGAATAACTCGACACAAGACTAGCAAAAGCAAAAATTAAACAGAAGTGTAAATCACTCATTTGAATAAAAATTTTGAAGTAAAAGATAATAAGGGGGGTAAATCCTCCTAAAGCGAAGTTGTAAAGAAATGTACCCGTAAGATTATAAAATGAGTAGATAGGTTTTCTATCTAGAAAAGAAGAAAGTGGTGTAAGCGGAGGTTGAAGAGTGTGGAGATCGGGTTGCTTAATTCTGTAAAATTTGATGGATAAGAAAAGGAGAGAAGAAATTGAACTAAATATTGCTAATATTAGTAAAACCGTACTGTAAGTCCGTTCAGGTGATTGGAATGAGAAGATGAGAAGAAGTAACGCTAATAGCAAGGGAGTAAAGAAATTCTTTATTCTCCAATACTTGCGAGAACTCAAGAATCTCATGTGAAACATGAGTAAAAAACTTAGTCTGGCAAATTTAAAAGATTCAAAAATCATGGTGTAAGAGAAACTAAGGACACAAATAGCGATAAGGAGGGAATAGAAAGCTGTAGATTTGTCAAGAAAAGTTAACCAATAAAGTGCTCCTGTAGAAAGGAGAAGGAAAAGGATTATGTTATTCTTTGCCATCACACAATCTTTGAGGATCCTAACAGCAAAACTAACTAAAAATCTTACAAAAGAAACTGAAGTAAAAATTATAATGAATTTAAGTAAATCACTTTGAAAAAATACTACCATTAAAGGAAGGAGAATAAACAGAAGATTTTTTGAGAATTCGGAAATTTCAGAAGAAATATGGAATAAAACACTTCCACCAGCACTTAATTCAATTCTACCAGGCATATGAATATAAATTTACTTAACTATTTGACTTTTACTCAAAAAAATTAGGAAGGGATGATAAGATTTAGCTAAATATCCCAAATTTTATTAAATTGGTAAA
>CAZEQQ010000243.1:0-4627 GCA_964514425.1 uncultured archaeon | reverse complement strand
GGCGAAGATGTAAATATTATCAATAATTTTGAAGATATTGTCCTGAAAAACAATAACTTTCAAGCTAACACAAAATATTTGAATATTAGAAATAAACCTTTAGAAGCTTTATATATTGTAGATGATATTCCTCCCGAGTTTGCAGTATCACGAACCCATCCTGATGCAATACCCCCTGATGCTTTACTAGAAAAAATTAAGATGAAAGGTACAACTGTTAGATGGACACATAAGAATGTAAAACCAGGAGATATTGTAGAAAAAGAATATCAAATGAATTATTTTCCGTATCTATTCAAATCAAAAAAGACTATTGAGAATGAAAAGGGCGAAGTAATAGTGAAATTTGTAAAGTTTATTCACCCTATCGAAAAAAGTGAGCAACACAAAATTTTGTATGTTGTAAAAGCTTTACAAAAAATTGACGCTCCAATAGTTCTATGTGATTATATGCTTGACACCCAAAGTATTAGTAGAAAAATACCTCAAAGTGCATCGATTATAGAAGAATCAGCAGATAATCAACAAAAGAAAATAACATGGGTAATTACTGATATAGAAGTTGGCATTGAAGAAGCATTAGAACTCCATATTGCAGGAAGTAACGCACCATTATTTGAGGAAGCAATAATAACTATAGGTGACGATAAAAACTTGAAAATAGTGCAAAAGGAAACAAAGAAAGAACGTGAAATGCACACTTATCCTTCTATAAAAAGAACTGAGAATTGAAATTTCTTAGTAGAGCCTCTCTTTTTCTTCCTTTTCCTTTTCCATTTCTGTAATTTTATGGGATAAATTTTAATGTAACTAGTTTTTCCCTCTAATAATGACAGAAAAATATGATGTGATTATAGTAGGATCAGGACCCGCTGGTTCAATTGCTGCATTAACTTGTGCAAACCACAATCTCAAAACGATTGTGATTGATAAAAAAGAATCCCATCTTATTGGAGATAAAGTGTGTGGTGAGGCTTTATCTAAAAAAACAGTTACAGCCTTATCTAATCTTGTGAAGATCTCTCCTCCCAAAGATAAAGAAATTAATGCTGAAATAGCTGAATTAGTTTTACAAACAAGTAATAAGGACGTAAAAATTACTTATCCAGCTATTGGCTATATGATTAATCGCCTAACTTATGGACAACGACTGTTAAATGAAATTAAAGCGAAAGGAGTGAGTATAAAAAGCAACACACAGGTTACAAGACCAATAGTTGAAAATAGCAAGGTAATTGGCGTAGAAATCAAAGAAAATGAAAAAATTACTCAAATTTACGGAAAAATAACTATCGATGCGAGTGGTGTTTATGCGGTAATAAGAACAAACTTACCCGAAAATATTGAACCTTTACTCTATAAAAAATTAGAAAAAACAGATTATGCTTCATGTTACAGGGAAATAATCAAATTTAAAGAAAAAGACCATGAATTGAATGGAAAAATCGTTTTACAATATGAGAAGGATATCCCCGAACCTGGCTATTTGTGGTTTTTTGCAGATGGTGAAAAAAAACTAAACTGTGGAACAGGCTTTGTAAAACATGGGAAAAATAAGGGAAAGAGTGTAAAAAAGGTATACAAAGAGGCAATGGAGAAATACTTTTCTTCATCTGAATATGAAGTCATTGATGGAAGAGGTGGTTTAGTTTCAATTAAAGAGCCATTATGGAATAGTGTTGCTCCAGGATTGATTGTGACAGGAGATGCTGCATTTCACGCTGATCCACTTACTGCGGAAGGACATGGACCTGCAATGTGGGCCGGAAAAATAGCTGGAGATATAGCAAAGGAGGCCATAAATAAAGGGAAATGGGCGACAGAAGATTTATGGGACTATAATAGACGGATAATAGAGCAATTTGGATTGGATAATGCACGATATAGAGTAGTAGCATTGATTTTAGAATCTATTGGTGCAGATAATTTAGAGTTTCTTATACGACGTAAAGTAATAAAACAATCTGATTTAACTTCAAGTGGTATAAGCAAAAAAGAAAGTTTATCTTCAACAATTGGAAGAGGTTTAAGATGTTTACCAAAAGTTAATCTGTTATTTTTGATGAAAAAAGCTCTTTCAGCAAATAGGAAACTGGAAGTTCTTTTAACTTCTTTCCCAAATTCTCCTAATGACTATACAGAGTGGCTGAAGAAAGTAGATTCTGTATATAAAAAATTCTCCTAACTTTTTCCTTTCAAAAGCAACAATTTTAAATTTAATACAATAGTCTTCAATTTATGAGCGATTTAGACGGCACTAGTGGAGATGAAAGAACTTACAAACACTGGGCAACAGTAATAGGTGAAGAAGCAATAACAAAATTTGGAAAAAGTCAGACTGTGGCTACAGGATGGAGCCCTAGTGGATACTATCATATAGGCAACTTTAGAGAAGGTGTAACTTGTAGAGCAATAGCGAAAGAATTAGAAAATCTCGGAGCTAAAACACGTTTTATACTAAATGTAGATGATGTAGACCCTTTTGATAAAGTTCCTGTTTTTTTTAAGAAGGATTATGAGCATATTCTAAAACCCTACCTTAACCAACCAATCTCTGAAGTAATAGACCCTTTAGGCTGTCATTCTTCATATGCAGAACATTTTACAGCAAATGCAATGGAAATGATGAATGCATTTGATGTATCTCCAGAAGCTGTAAAAACTTCTGATGAATATAAAAAAGGAAGTTATAACAAATATGCAATATTAATGCTAGAAAAAAAAGAAGAAATAGCACATATTACTGAAACCATCACTGGAACAAGAATGGAAGAATTATTTTTAATTCAATGTCCTAATTGTAAAAATTTAGCTGCTCCTACCTTACTCGATTATTCAATAGAAAACAGCAGAGTGATAGTCTCAATAGATTGTAAAAAAGAAAAAAGTGGATGCGGTCAAAAAAATCAGTTTACTCTAGGTGAAACGATATGGAAATTAAAATGGAGACTAGATTGGGCTGCTAGACAAGACTTTCTAAATGTTACAGTTGAAGATTCAGGCAAAGATCATGGCGTAGCTGGAGGGTCAATAGACACTTCTATAGCTATTCACAAACAAATATTTAACAAAGAACCACCAATTCTCCCCACTCATGGTTTTATAACTTTTGGTGGAAAAAAATTAAGTGGAAGTGCAGGGTCAGGGATACCTGTTTCAGAATTTCCAAACATACTTGAACCAGAAACCTTTCTTTACAAAATATATAGAAATAACATTCGACGAGACTTTGACTTTAACGTTGCAATGGATGTTCCAGCAACCGCAGCAGAGTTTGATAAAGCAGAAGAAATGTTTTACCAAGAAATGGATATGGAACATAAAAAAACTGTAGAAAAAACAATCAAAGCTTATGAATTAGCAATAATAGAAAAAACAGAAAAGAAACCATTTAGAGTAGATTATGGTTATACTGCAACCGTTGCACAAGTTTTCCAGTTTGATAGAAATCGAGCTCTTAATCACCTCAAAAAACCTGGAAGCATTCCTGATAATTTATCTGAAAAGGAAATAAAAAACTTGAATTTACGATTAGACCAAGCTATTCATTGGCTTAAAAACTATGCCGACGATAAAATAAAGTTTGAGATATTAAAGCAACCTAATTGCGACTTAATATCCAAAGAAAACAAGCAAGAATTAGAATACCTAATAGAAGTAGTAAAATCAATACCTGAAAGTCTAAAAGGAGATGAAATTACACAATATGTCTATGAGAGTTCAACAAAATACAATGTTAAACCTAAAAATTTCTTTGCTTGGCTGTATTTAGTGATATTAGGGAAAAGAGTTGGACCTAGAGCTGGAACATTAATTGAAGCTATTGGAAAAAACGAAATCATACAAAAGTTAGAGCAAGCTTTATCTTGCTTCTAATTTTCTTCACTATTTTCTTCTAAAAAGTAGGCACTATACTCTGGATCTTTTCTTACAATCTCTAAAACTTGTTTTCCTAAATCTGTAATAGCCCAAATCTCTTCTTGACGCTCAATTAATTGTAGTTGAACTAAAGACTTAGAGTGTTTGCCTGTTTTAACATGAGATCGTATCGTATCTAAACCAATTTTAAGTTTCTTAGATAATTTTTTATATCCTGTAGGTTCTTTAGAGATTTCAATAAGTATTAATCTCTTTGTTCTACCCAATCTCTCGCAAACTTCTTCTAATGTTAGGTTTTCATTAGTTACGTCTGACATGATATTCAAAGTATGTATTGAATGCCATTTTTAAAGACTTTGTTTTTACAGAATTTAAAATAAACTAAATTACTCAGTTAAAATTTAAGAGAATCGAAAAACACTATTTTTCTATAATTTATCCATCTAACGGAAAGAAAAAGAAAAAAAAGAAATGCAAACTCAACAGATAAAAAACGATAGATAGATTTATTTAATTGAATTCCTATAATGGTTTCAAATGGACAAAAAGTTCTGCTTTAGTATATTTGATGATACAGTAGGAAGTAAAGTGCTCTATACACATGGTTTAGATGAGGAAGCATCCCAAAAATTATCAATACGAATGTTGATGGGAGTCCACTCGGGTACAGTTAAAGATATGCTGAAAGAATCAAGCGCTATAATGCCATTACATGATGTAGGTGGAGTAGCTTATTCATTCTTCTTTG
>CAZEQQ010000242.1:0-4645 GCA_964514425.1 uncultured archaeon | reverse complement strand
TTATGAGAATTGAAATTCTTCAGTAGCATCTGTTAATTCAGCAATTACATATTGAGAATAATCAATATTTAATTTGCTTAAATCATTCTTAGGGATTTGATCTGAATTAATTAATAGGATATATTGAAAGCCATATTTGGTAGATTTTTCGATTGCTAATTTAATGGATTGAGCAACTTGACGTTCATCAACACCATCGAATATTTCACTATCGTGAACCAAAAAAACTGAATCGGACAACTCGGACCACATTTGTGCCAACATTAAATCATAACAAAACACTTTCATTTTTCCAATCCCGGTGCTTCCTGCTCTTTCCACATTTATTTTAAAATCATATCCTTTATCTGTCACATTTATAGCTAATTTTGCTGGACTATCGTATAATTTTTGTGAATTCTCATTAAATATGGAAATAGCTTTTATATGCGATTTGTTTTCATCATGCTCAGCTCGTGTTTTCTGCTTTAGCATCTCTTTTTCAACTTTCAAATTGCTAGTTTCCTTTTCCATTTTCTTCAAATTTTCTAATCTTGTTTCTATCTCGTTTAATTTTGCTACACTCTGTTGATGACGTTCCTGTAGTTTAGTGTACTCCTCTAAAGCTTTATGAGTTGCTAAAATATTCATTAGTTCTGCTCTTTTCTCATCTTTTTGTTTTATTTCATTTGTTCTTTTAGATATTGCAACTGTTAATAGATCAACTTCGTTGTTTAGAAATTCTAGTCTATTAAGAATAATTTGTTCATGAAAGCTTACTACATCACTTAGACGTTTGCTAACAATAGAAGGAAATACTACTCCTGCTTCGTTGTATAAATCTTCCAGTTCTTCCTTTTTTGCGGGTTTCTCAGTAGCTATAGCTTCTTGATAGAGTTCTATCATCTTTTTATCAGAAATATTCATATTAGATAATTCATGTATTTCTTGAGTAAGCTTATTTGTTTCATTTTCTATTTCAGAGTATTGTTCATGTACTTTAAAATTGTTCAAATCCTCCCTAGTTTTCTCTATTTGATCTATCATTTTAACTTTTTCAGCTTCCCATTCACCTATAGTTCCCATCAAATTGGAGAAAAGATTAGTTTTAACAGCATCTCTTAATTTTTTAAGATTGTTTGTTTTCTCTGATAACATTTGAAATTGACTGGCATATTTCCATTCTATACCAATTAAATAACAAGTATTAACTTGAGAGTCCCACTCTGCTTGTTTTGTACAATGTTTAAAGGGATCTAAAAATCCTCCTATCTCTCCTCCTCTACGAATAAAGTATGAAATCAGACTTCTAAATGTTGGAGAATATTTTGAATCGATAGTCGCTCGATCCAAATTAAAGAATAATCCTGCTAAGCAATATTTCATTTCGTCAACTGAATATTCTGCAGTATTAGTCAGATTATCTACCCTTTTAGGTATTTCCTTTAAGTAATCTATATCACCAGATAGTTGATATCTAGTCCGAGGTAAAGTACTTTTCGAAAGTTTGAACTGTTTTCTATCTATTTCGAAATCTAACTCAAAGATCCAATCATCCAATTCTTTTTTGTTAAGAGTAATATTTCTACTTCGTTCACTCCCGAACAAAAAGTGGAGAATTTCAATAAACGTTGTCTTTCCCGTACCATTTCTAGAATCTTTGCTTGAAGAATATGTTGTTCTTTCTGAAACAATTAGATTAAATCCAGGTTTGAATTTTAGTGATTTAAAGGTAGAAGCATTTGAAGTTAGTTTTTCAAGCATTCTTTACCCTCCTGATTTGACCATTCTGATAATCAATGAGGTTCAATATATAGAGGAAATCTAAAGCTAATGTAAAATCCTCATAATTACGTATCTCGCCTGATTGTTTAATTCTTTCCCATAATGATGTAACAGTAATTCTTGTCTTTAAGTGTTTTAATATAACCGCACCAAAATATATTACGGATCTACGAATTGAAATATGCTTTGTAGGTAAAATCATATCAAAACAACTCTTTTGATTCTGTATACTGCAAGCAATTAAAATATGTTGTGTTATTGTTATCATTTCTCAAGCACATCACACAACTCTATAAAGTAATTCAAAACTGTTAAAGCTGCAGCATTGTGAAGATGATCCTTATCTATTCCATTATTAACAAAACTAAGCATAGAATAGTAAAGCTCGTCTCCTGTCATGGGTTCTTCTTTCAAAAGTTTCCTAAACTCTTTGGCAATTGGATTAGCTAAGCGTTCACCAAATTTTTTATCAGGATTTTGTTCAATAAACTTCTTGATTAGTGGCATTTTCAACATTCCATATTTTATATGCTGTTGAACAGCTTGTGATAGTTTATTTTTCACTATTTTTTCTGTTATAGAGATAGAAGAAAAGTCTATACTGTCACTAAATTCTCCAGAAACTAAATATTTAATCACCACATCAAGTTCAGCATAACTAACATCTTTAACCCGTTCACCTCTTTTATTGGCTATTTTTGACTCATGATCTTGTTTCATCTTCATTAAATCTTCGACAGTATAAGTATTAGTTTGATCATCAACAATTTTATGATGGGTTGGACACAAAAGAATTATGTTACTCGCTGAATTTACCTCTTCTGTTGTCATGTTGAGATTGTGACGTGGATGACCAGGGCTATAACTATTGATATGTGCCAAAATTCCGACAAAACTTTCTTCATCCTTTTCAGTGCATGGTTCAACCAATTCTCTATTACAGCCCGGAAAAGCACATATTCCACCTGAACGGCAACAAAGAATTTTTTGAATTCTTTCAGAGATGGGAATTCTTTTAGCTGGCATGTTTTCCTTCCTCCAGTTTGTTCTCTTTGATTTTTTGTTTAATAGTTTCAAAGTTAAATTCTATTCTGAATATTATTCTTAGAGACAATAAAGCGACAATATAAAATAAATAGATAAAAGTAGTTATAGAAAGTTTTAGAATATATACATTCAATAGAGATAAACTTACTAAAACTAAAAGAACTACTAAAATTACTATATACGTCGTTCTTTTATGAAATCTTAATTTTGGCATTAAATAATTATAGCTATATCGACCTTCTAGTATTATAAATCCAAATGTTAGCAAAAGACCAAGTACATCAAAAAGTGCTATTTCCTGTTCTCCAATAGGTATGTTAAACAATATTTCTTGTTCCATCCCAACAATACTGAATACAAATAAATATCCAATAAAAATTAAAAGCATCCAATACACTTTATTAAAATTGGATTCATTTCCTTTTTTTGTTAGTAATTTTAATAATTCTACATCATTCATTTCTTGATGGTTATCATGTTCTTCACACATTTACTTTTTCTCCTCCTGTGAGTTTACTCCTTCTCTTTTTCTTTTATTTCCTCATATTTCTCCCTTATTAATGTTCTTATGACATCCGTATTGTTTTCAAGCATAAGATACTTCTTAACTAAAAGAAATACTCTTGTTTGTTCTTTGCTCAAATTCACTTTAATAGACATTTGTTCGTCAGTCATAACACTACATAACGCAAATAAGTATATAACATATAAAAATAGTGCAACACTGATACACATCAAGACACATAATGACACAATGTTTTTATAGTCGGTTGTGAAATATAAAGTAACATGATGACACATCAAGACACACTTCATATTAAAGTGGAACTACATGGTTCACTAATTTTAGAATTTGAACATATCAAGAAAAAACTAGGTATTAAAAATAACACGGATGTTATTCGATACTTAATCAGAGAAAAATTTGAGAAAACATCTGATTTGACAGAACAGGAGGTTACTTGCTAATGACCTGTGGATTAGATAAAGAAATTTGCGGTTATCGCCACAAACTGAAGAAACTTACAACTGGTGGTGAAATAACTGAAGAAATTTGTGGTAATCCGCGTATTACAGCTGCTATTTGCTCACCAACAGCTTCAAACGTCTCTTTAACCTTCAACCAGTTAGTAGAACGTTTTGCTGGTTTAAAATGCTGCTGTGGCTATATTTTTACTAAGAACGATTTTCAGAGTTATGATCATCCTGGAGGAATGAAAATTTCTGGTTTTGCTAATTTGCAATGGTTTTATGCTTTATGTCCGATTTGCGAGATTGCCTGTAATCATCCTAAGTTAGAACGGCAATTATTTTTAAACCAGGTGAGATAGATGGTTGAAGAGTGTATTATTGACAATTTTGATAACTTTGATAATTTTGATGCATATATTGCAAATTTAGCAAATAGTGTAAAGAATCATAATACTACAGATAAGACTGTATTTCAGTTATGGTGTTCAATTTACGAAAAACTACGTGGAAGAGAAGAACGAAAGATCTGTATACAACAGAAAGAAGTGATTGTGAGTAAAATAGGCGACTATCTGTTTCTTACGATACCAGGAAAGTTCCGACGACAGCTCAAAGATTGTCCTAAAGCTATTCTTGAACATATATTGAAACAATTGTGAGGGATAGGATACTATGAGCACTACACTATTATTTAAAGATGAAAACCAAAGGCATATTGAGCCTATTTTTGGTTTCATAACGAAGAAGTCCATTTTGTGTGGTAAGATTAATTGCAAATGTCAAACGTTGGGAAAATTACATGGACCATATTATTATTTACGAGAAGAACCTGATTATAAGTTCAAGTATATATCAAAGTTGC
>CAZEQQ010000241.1:0-4716 GCA_964514425.1 uncultured archaeon | reverse complement strand
ACTTTTTTCACTTCATTTTTCTCTAAGAACGATTCTATAGTTTTTAACCGCTCATTAAAAGATTCTTCCACTATTTGATTTTCATGATTTGAAGGGAATTCTTGTTTCAAAATAACCACACGATAAACTATCAACAGCTAAAATTAAACTAATAATAAGTACTGTTAATTATTATTAAAGAATTTCTATGTTAACATTGAATAAAAAGAAAAAGTTTGTAAGAAAAGAAAAATAAAATTATATATAGTTTCATCCATTACTAAGAATGAGCAGGAAAAAAATAATTTAAGTTAAATTAAATTAAATTAATATCTTCTTCCGCCGCCGCCACCGAAGTTTGATCTTCTGGGAGGTCTATGTTTTCTATAACAGTCTTGACAATAGACGGGTCTGTCGCCATCTGGTTTAAAGGGTACTTGTGTTTCTTTTTTGCAATCAGCACAGGTTGCATCATGCATTTCACGTGGTTCATCATTTCTATAACTCAAATATATACACCATATGTTTTATACGTAAGCTCGATACAAAATAGAATAAAAGAGATACTCCATTACCTAAATTATGCGTTTCAAACTTACTATGTTAACATATAATAAACAGTTTAAAAAGCATTTGATTGATATAGAATAAAAGAGAAAAGTGTATTATTTTTTCTTAAACCATGGTATAAGGCGAGATACACGCTTTCTATATTCTTTATATTCTGGTTTTCTTTCAATTTGTCTATTTTCCATTAAAGGAATGCTCACAAAATTGAATAATAAAATCATGCTTATTGGTCCTACAACAGTCCACCAGTACAAACTATTTGTTGCAAGAGCAAAGATGTATAAGCCACACCAAAAACTTATTTCTCCGAAATAATTAGGATGTCTAGAAACACTCCATAATCCGGTTGATAAGACTGAATCAGAATCATTTCGTTTTTTTAAGAAGTTCAATCTTTGTTGATCTGCAATTGTTTCAATAATTATTGCTAAGGAAGTAACAATCATCGCCAAAAAGTCTATGAAATTCAAGGCAGACTGATAAGAAAAGATAGGATAAAGAGCTAGACTTCCTAGGTATACCAATATTGTTGGGAAGAGTTGAATTCCTACAAGGTTAACTAACCAAAACAGTTTAGGGTTTTTGCTTTTTAAATGAATGTATCGCCAATCTTGATGAGCTAGATTTTGCCATTGTCTTGCCCAATTAAATGTTAACCTTGCACTCCATATCAAAACTAATGAAAGTACAATCCATTGACGCCAAGAGATTGTAATATTGGAAATAGTTATATAATATATTATCATGGGAACAGGAGCTACACTCCAATAGGGGTCATACAGACTTGCATTATCAAATAATAAACTAAAGAGGTATATTATTACAGTTGCTAAAACTGTGGCACTTAACACCACGAGCAATGGATGAAACATCTTATGTAAAAAATAAGTTGTAATAATTGCTATCACTAAAGCAATAAAATAAACTCCAAAGCAAATAGAAAAAGAAAGTTTCTTATTATTTTTATAACTTTGACCAATGCTAAGGTTTGACATCTTTTGCATACAAAAGCGAAAAAGCAAGGAAATAAAAATTATGCTGTTATGACATGATGAAAAAATTATTTTCAATTAATTTTCAACTTATTTTTTCTTAGAGTGATTTTAGGAATGCTATACAATTTTTTCCCATAATATTCTCAATATCACTATGTTTTAGGTGTTTTTTTAGCTCTTCTGCTATTAATAAAAGATCTTGTTCTTGTTTAAAGTCTTCCATGGCTTGTGGAATTGCATTAATGTCAGTACCTATAGCTAAAGAAGCAGAACTTATGCTATGTATATAGTTTATGTGTTTTGCTAATTCTTTTGTTGTTCTAATCCCTTTCTCTTTATAGTAAAAAGGCCATAATCCTATCAATCCCCCCTTCTTTCCAACATTTTCAATTTCTTCATCAGAAAGAAAACGAGAGAATGAACAAAGTGTTTTTGCACCAGAATGTGATACAATAACAGGTGCACGAGAGAATTTAACAGCAGAAAGGAGTGTAGATTTGTGAGAATGAGCGAGGTCAATCACCATTTGTAAATCATTCATTTCAGCAATTACTTCTTGTCCAAATATTGTTAACCCTTCTTCATCTCTTTTATTCTCTTTCTTTTCTTTGTTTTTTTCATCTGTACCTTTTTCGATATCAAATAGTGAAGAACTCTTTAAACCTATACAATTGTCAGAGTAGTGGACAAGTCCTAAAGCTCTTACCCCGTTTGAATAAACATCAGTAAGATTTTTTAAGTTATTAGAGAGAAAATCTCCGCCCTCAATGGATAACAAGATAACAGGTTTTTGCTGTTCTATACCCTCTTGTATTGATTCAGGGTTTTTATATAGAATATAATTACACTCTACTATTTTTTCTAATACTTTTTTTATTTGTTTTTTTACAGCTTTTAAGGGATTTAATGAATAAAATCTGGTAACTAATGGATCACCTACAACATTAACAAAAGCTAGAGATAACCTTGCTTGACCAATATTACGGAATTCTAAAATATTAGGCGCTTTTCGTTGGTAAACAGCTCTATAAATTTTCATCAATGGAGAGGGTAAAATGTCATCAGGATGAATATGAATATCTACAAAGTAGTTTTTTATCATGAGTTACATGAGTTATAGTTTAACATAAAATCTTCGATAGTACAAACTCCACATTTGAGTATGAATTACCCATAAATCTACCTACGAAAAATTTTAAGGGAAGTAATGACAATATTACATTTATGATAATAGCTCATATACTAATTATAACAAAAGTAGGTAAAGAGTTGGATGTTCAGAAAGTTTTACAAAAAACTCAAGGAGTTACTGAATCTCATATTATCTATGGTCAGTATGATCTCATTTTAAAAGTTGAATTACCTACACCCAAAGAACTGCACATATTTATTGATAAGTTAAGAAAAGACACTGAAAACATAAAAACAACAATGACACTTATTTGCCATTGAATTTTCACTATATCATACAAGAAAGGTTATACAATTTATTTGATGTTAAATTTCAATTTTTGTGTAAATTTAATAAAAAAATTAGAAGAATTTTTTACTTTTTTGTAGTTAATCATATTATTCTTTTTTAGAGGCTTAAAGGCTTTTTTTTAAGTATTTTTTACTGTTACACCATTATTTTTAAAAAGAGAGGTGAAGTCAGAGTGATAGGAAAACAGACATAAAGTGTCTGTCATTCTACTAAAGGTGTTTATATGGCAATAGCATTTATACTAATAAATAGCGAAATCGGTCGTGAACAACAAGTCATTGAACAGCTTCAAAATCTTCCCAATGTTATTGAAGCTCATGTCGTCTATGGTGTTTATGATCTTATTGCAAAAATTGAAGCAGAAAGTACAGAAGAATTAAAACGTCTCGTATCTGAGAATCTCAGATTATTAGACAATGTCCGCAATACCATGACAATGGTTTGTGTTGACAAATAATTCCACTTTTCGCTTTTTCTTTTCTTTTTTCTTCTTTCTTTTAACTTTTTTAAGATTTTGACATTTCTTTTTACTATGAAAAAAACTGAAGATTTTTTTAGAAAACATCACTTCATAATTTGTCGATTTCGTTTCTAAATTGTGTTTATACGAATATTTTGTTTTAAAGTGCTGAAGTTAATACTAAAGAAAAATATAAAAAGACGATATGTATATTCTTTATTGATAACTATGTCAGTAAAAGAATTTCAATCAGATGACTGGACTATTAAGATAGACCATGATAAATGTAATGGCGCTGCAAGCTGCGTAGATGTATGTCCTGCTGCTGTCTTTGAGTTAAAAGATGGTAAATCATATGCTACAAATGCTGATGACTGCGTTGAATGCTGTGCTTGTGTAGAAGAGTGTCCTACTGGAGCTATTGAACATACTTCTTGTTAACTATTAAATAATCCAAATTCGCAATTTAATTTATTACTGCAAATAATTGAGGTATAAACCTCACCTGTTTTTCTTTTTTTCATTAATTTTAAGTTTCTAGGAGTGCTTTTTTCACCATCTCTTCAAGCCCTTCAAAGTCGTCTAATGCACCGCTCCAATCATCAATTACCTCTTTGTATCTTTCCTCTGCCTCTAATAAGATATTTTCTACTTTTAGGGCTAACTCTTCTGGCAATTTATTAGCTATCACCATCATTTGTAAATAATTCCCTTTTCTTAACAATATTTTCTTTTCTCCTGCATCAATTGTATTTACTTGCTCAGTGTCAATTGTTTCATTTAGTAACATTTGGATAGCTGTAAAAGTTCCTGCTAGTAACTCTTCTTTACCTAATATTTTGTCTCCTTCTTCATTTTTTATTGCACAGACCATTATTCCATTATTATGGTTAATTAGAATTTGAAATATTGTAGTTTGTTCAGGTAAAGTAAAGTCTTTAATAATTTGTGAAGATTCTTGATCGTTTCTATTTGAAGATACAAAAATTTCAGAATATTTTGAAAACTTAAACATACGTTCTTTCATTTTAAAATATTCGGGAACGCTTTCGCATTCGATAGAACACCTTATAGATAAAGGTTCAAGAATTGTTCTACTATCTTGATAGAACTCTGATAGGTTCTCATCAGGTGAGTGTAACAGTATCGTACCTATTTCTCTTAATGTTTTTTCGAAATATTCTGTTGCTTCTCTCACATAATTATTATTCATTTTTATTAAACAAGCA
>CAZEQQ010000240.1:0-4719 GCA_964514425.1 uncultured archaeon | reverse complement strand
AGAAATACTAATACTTGGTTTAGCAAAAAAAAGGAAGAAGAATAAATTCAGCAATTTTTTGATATTTATCTTACATTTCTTTCCAAGCTATAGCAGATATTTCTACATCCACGTTTTTTGGTAGTTTAGCTACCTCTACTGCTTCTCTTGCAGGTGTAACATCACCTGTAAAATACTGGGAATATACTTCATTCATTTGAGTAAAATTATCCATGTCTTTAAGAAATACTGAACATTTTACCACATCATCCAAACTATAGTTTGCTTCTTCTAAAATAGCTTTGATATTTTCTAAAACTACTTTGGTTGCCTCTTTTATATCCCCATAAACAATTTCTCCTTTATTAATATCAAACGGAATTTGTCCTGAAATATAAAGAAATTTATCTACTTTTACAGCTTGTGAATACGGCCCTACGGGAGGAGGAGCCCTATCAGAAGTTATGGCAATTTTGTCTGTCATAAAGCAAAGATTGTCTAGAAAGTTAAAAATTTATTGCTGTTTGGAGAGAGATTCTAGAATTTTGAATAAAAGTGCAGTAACAATTCTTAAAACACTTTTGTCTTCTTCTGTTATTCGAGTTTCTACAATATCAATATACTGTATTTTAGGTAAGAATACTTTCACCAATTCTGTTAGTTGATAAGGTGATAGCCCAAATGGTTCGGGTACGCTAAGGGTAGGGGCATAAGATTGATCGAGGATATCTAAATCGATACTTAGATAGATTTTATTAAAATCAGATACAAAAGCCTTAACTTTTTTCATTGCTTCTTCTTTATTCTCTATTATTTCTTCCGTCGAAATGTAATTAACTTCATTAGTTTGAATCATATCATACTCATAAGGAGATTGTGTGAAAGCATGTCCTCCAATTAATAGCATATGTTTAGGATTGACCTTTCCTTCCTTAATAAGATTGTTAAACACAGTGGCATGAGAACGGAAAACATTTTCTGGATATTCGTCTGCTAAATCTGCATGTGCATCTAACCATATTACTGCACTATCTTTGCATATATTGGCAGTTTTTAAAGGAAAATAACTGACTAAATGATCTCCACCTAATGCTATTAGTATAGATCCTGTAGAATAGACAATGTTCCATAGTTCTTTTAAATCATCTAATGATTCTGTGCTACTCAAATCTATATTTCCTATATCATAATACTCTTGTAGTGTTTTTGCAATATCAAAAGAGCATGAAACTCCACTAGTATAGGTACTATAATCACGTATTATATTAGGAGAATCTTTTGCTCCCTTAGGCGTTTCTTTTTCTCCTTCATATGGAAAACCACACAGAATAACACTTCTTTTAGCTATTTTTTTCCACTCGCTCTTATCAAGGTTAAAGAAACCTAAAAACGTATTTTCATTATTCATGAACTATCTTTCCCTTACCTATTTCTATTATTTTCGAGATAATAATCAGGAGAAGCTACAAATTCTTCTATCATCCTATTTGCTATGTCATCATTTTCCTTGTTTTCTTGTTTTTCTAATTCCTTTTTATCTTCCTCTGTAGTAATATCAGCTAAAATTCTGTTCTCGTCTATCATAATTATCCTTGAAAGTTCTATATTAATAGGTTTGAATTTTTTAATAATTTCATCTAGTTTTTCTATATCGGAAATTTTTCCTACTAAATTAACAAAACTTAGAAGTATATCTGGTCTTAAGGCTATTTTTGGTGGGTATCCTGTATATTTTTCTACAGCAATAGCTAAATTATCGATAAAATCTGGGTCTTTTTCTAGTATTTCTTCAGGATTGTCATTAACAAAACTTGCAATAGTTTTAATGTCTATATTTGTCCATACCGTAATGGCAGGTTTTCCTGTGAATTTTGTTGTATAAAGGAAACCTATTTCTGTTCCTTTGATATTTTCCACAATTTTTCCTTTAAGATCAAATACTTCAAGATATGAAAAATGAGATGCACCAAAAGTTAAGAATAGTCTATCATCTAGTAATTTAATGTTACCTAATGGATATAATGAATAATGGAGATTTGTTATTGTTATAGGTAAAATTCCAGCATTATTTTTGAATAATATTTTACTTACAAATTCTGGTTTTTCAATCTCAGATTCATTTGTATTATATTCACGAGAAAGATTCATGAACAATCTCCATTTTTTTTCTTCTTTCGTTAATCTATTTAGTGAATCAGTTGATGAGAACGAGGGCGATGTAGTGATGAGAAAATCATACATTTTTGCATAAAATTCATCAGTTAATTGGCTTTTTTTAACAACTAAAAAGTAGCCTTTAGATGGATGATAAACAATTGTCTCTACTATCCCTACAATTCTATGAAATATATCATAGAGCTCTATTTTACCTCTCTCTTGAAGTAATTTGTTAAGTTTATTATTATACATTACGTCAAAGTAAGGAGCTAAGACACCATTTTTCAATTCTTCTTTCTTTTTGACAATAACTTTATCACTTATTTCAACAATATCATTAAGTTCAATGAAAGTATACTTTAATGGTGGGTTTAGAATTTTCTTTAATTCATCATTCAAGTCCGCATTAATTTTTTTACAATATTCAAGGATGACTTGCGGAATGGTAAAGTTAAAAGGCATATTACGCAAAGTTGTAGGTATCTCTCTAAGAATATAC
Organism: uncultured archaeon; assembly: GCA_964514425.1. GTDB lineage: Archaea > Asgardarchaeota > Heimdallarchaeia > Heimdallarchaeales > Heimdallarchaeaceae > CAZEQQ01. The sequence goes on along the minus strand of CAZEQQ010000240.1, from coordinate 2,084 downwards.
TTCTTTTTATCGTCACTCGACAAGTCTCTTGTACTATGAACAATTGGAGCTATTACATGGTCATAAATCCTTTCAGTTAAAGATAATGACATTTCACTCTGATCTAGCGCTATCAAGCCAAAGTTTTCATCATTTTTTCCTGAACCCACAACAAAACCTATTAATTCATCTTCTGTATCTACAATAGGTTTTCCTGCTACTTCCCATAAATCCTTTAACTTTTTGACGATTGCGTAATCAACTTTACTTGTAAAAGAGCTCGATGCTAAAGCTAAGGGAGAATATTTGAACAATTCAAGAAAGTGTTTTTTGTAAAATTCTATTCTTTTTAGCGCTAATGGGGATATATCGCTAAAATAAGCAGATACGAGTTCTTGATACTGTAAGTGGTCACCATACAATTCATCTATAGATGTTATATTCAAAGAATAGTCTATTTCATCCTTTTCTAACAACTCTATGTATATCTCAAGTTCTCTAATCTTTCTTGATAAATTATCTTTTTGTACTTCAGTAAGCTGATATTGATGATTACTCTCAAATTCTAAAAATCTTCCATGTTCTCTTTTAACAATAGATTGCCATCGTTTTGTTTCTTCAATAGCTAAATTAAAAATATCCTTTAATTTTAGCACTCGATCTCTTATACCTTCAATAGCAAACCATAAATCATTTTTCTTTAAATCTCTATTTCGTAATCTATTCAAGTTTTCACTCAATTCGTTATTAAACAAGTCTAAATTCATTTGATTACGTTTGAAGATATGGTCTTTCTTAACCTTCGATTCAAGGTCTTGTAATTGTGCAATGCGTTGGAATACTTTCTGTTGTTTAAACTCTATTATTTTTAATTCTGTTTCGTATTCTATTTCTGTTAATTTGCCTTCAGAGTATTTTTGTTCTAATTCTAAATTATCTTGAAACACTTTTGACGCTGCACGTATGGCAAACTCCATAACATATCTTATTTTCAACTCTTCTACAGCTATTTCAGGAATAGGATTTAAATCTACTGTTGGTAATTCAAGAGTTTCTATAACAACAGTATCATCACTCTCTGAACTATCTGCTTCTTCAATTGCTTGAGAAATCTCTTGTGAGGTTATTTTTTCAGGAATACTTTCCTCACTTAAAGGTGTTATAGACAAGTTGTCTATCATCTCTTGATACTTATTCTTCAGTAGTTGATATGTCCGAGAATCAATTGAACCTTTAATATAACGTATATCAAGGTCTCTAAGTAACCTGTGAATCCTTCTTCGTTTTATTTCATTGGAATCTTCAGACATCCTTAATATTTATTGATTTTGTATTACAAAAACTTTTGCTTTCTTTGAAACCATATTGTAATGCAAGAGTAAAAAACAATATACTTCAAAAATATAGACTCAAAAGTTCATAGATGTCAGAGTAAGGATATTGAAACTGGAAATTGTTCTTATTTTTAAAAAATAGCGATGTATGAATTAAAAATTCGCTAATTTTTTAAATCATTACTCTTAGGGATAAATTAGTTTTTAAGAACGCATTTATTGAACTAATCTTTACTATTCCTATGGCAGATAGTATCTTTCTAAACTTAGTGATAAAAAGTAAAGCTAAGTAAACTAATAATAATTTGTTATGATAAAAGTTTTAACTCCCTATACACTCTACTTCTAAGAGATAAATGTCACTTCATGAATTTATAGAATTAGATAAGAATATGCAAATTGTTGAGATATTAGAGAGATATAGTAAACTTAATTTAGAGGGATTAGAGGAAAGAGAGTTAAATCATATTCATTTAATTGTAGCAAAAGCATATTTTAAGAAGGCTCAACCAAGTCAAGCAAGTAAGTTATTGGAAGGAGTTATTGAATGGTCTAAAGGGAAAGATAAAGAATTAGAAATTAAAGCTAGTGTTCTTTATGCAAATTGTTGCACAATGAGTGGGGAATTACAAAAATCTGAAAAAATTTTTAGTGAGTTGATTTCTAGCATTGAAGTACCAGAAAAAGTTGACAACTTCCCTCAAATTTTGATGAATTTTGGCATATGTTTATTCTATCAAGGAGATATTGTTAGAGCTCATGATCAATTCC
>CAZEQQ010000239.1:0-4741 GCA_964514425.1 uncultured archaeon | reverse complement strand
CTAATTCGTTTCTTGGAGGTCTATTTTCTTCGGATTTTTTTGCCCAATCAGCTAAATCATCAAAATTGTTAGAATGTTTTCCTACTATTATCAGAGTAATAACTGTCATTTCTTCGGGTATTTTTAGTATTTCTTTTGCTTTTTCTTGATCATATCCTGCTATAGGATGAGCTACTAATCCCATTTCAGTTGCCTTTAATAGTAAGAATCCTGTTGCCATACCTGTATCAAATTGATAATATTCTCGTCCATCTTTCATTATACAATCTAAATCTTTGTTACTCACGACTGCTATAATCATTGATGCTTTATATCCCCACGAATTTCCTTGGTCTAATGCGGGGAAAAAATTTTCTAATGCTTCTTTTCCGTGTATGAACACATACCTCCAAGGTTGTTTATTGAAACAGCTTGGTGCTAATTGTGCAGTTTTTGCTAATTCTTCTATCATTTCTTCTGTTATTTCTACGGCCTCTAATGCTCTATATGCCCTTCTTTTTTCTATTGTTTCTTTCAATTCCATTTTTTCACCTTATAATAATAACTTTATTTCTTCCACATGCCCTGGAACTTTTACTTTTCTCCATACTTTTTCTATTTTTCCTTCAGGATTTATCAGAAATGTGCTTCTTTCAGTTCCATAGTATTCTTTTCCATACATCGATTTTTTCACCCATGTTCCATATTTATTATGCACTTCGTTAGTTGGATCACTTAATAACGTTATTTTGAGGTCATGTTTTTCCATGAACTTAATATGGCTAGCTATATCGTCTGTGCTTATTCCTAAAATTGTAGCTTTTTTCTTTTTAAATTCTTCAACATTCATGGAGAAATCTTTTGCTTCAGTTGTGCAACCTGGAGTGTTGTCTCTTGGATAGAAATATACTACTACCCATTGTCCTTTATAATTTTTTAGACACACTTCTTTCTTTTCTTGGCTTTCTAAACAAAACTCTGGTGCTCTGTCTCCTTCTTTAATCATTTTTTTCTACTCCTTTAATGCTGCAAATACCTCTTCAATATCGGGTAATTGGCTTATTTCATATTCTTTCATCCATATTATTGTTCCATTTTCGTCAATGAGAATATTTGCTCTTTTAGATACTCCTTTGTCTTCTATAAACAGTCCCAATTTCCTAGCATTTTCTCCATGTGGCCAGAAATCAGCTAAAAGTTTTGTGTATTCTATTTTTAGTTCTTTTGCCCATGCAGCTTTAGAAGGAACTGTGTCTACACTTACTCCTACTGCTTCGACGTTTAACTCTTTGAATCTTTTCTGATTCTTTTCTAAGCTTTTCATTTGTTCTGTACAAACTCCAGTCCAAGCTAAAGGGTGGAATGAGAGTAAAATTTTTTTTCCTTGGAACTTTTCTATTGTAAATTCTTCTTTATTTTGGTCCAGCATTTTTATTTCGGGTATTTTTTCGCCTATTTTCATCTATATCACGTCATAATTTTATACAAATACTATCTAGTTTTCTTCTAATATAAAGATTAGTTTTTTTCAAAATTAGAAATAATAATGAATAATTGTTTTAAAGTTAAATTCTACTGGTCACAACATTCATTGTCAATTACAGGTACCTTTAGCACTACTCTTGTTCCAAAGATTTTCCCACTTCTTTTTATGTCTTCAATCTTTATTTTTACATTATGTTTCTCTACTAAAGATTGTATAACTATAATACCCAACTTATGGATATCATAACTTTTATCCGTTTCTATTTCTTTTTTTTCTTTATTAGTAAGAATTACTCCTTCGAAGTGTAACACTATTCTACTTTCCTCGTTTTTTGGAGGATAAACAGTTATCTCTGTTATATGTTTACCTTTCATTTTTTCATACATTCTCAAAATGAGGTTTACTATTATTCTGTAAAATAGATCATCTACATAAACACAAAAATCGTAGAGAATAGTCATTTCAAGTTGTATTTCGTCTTTATAGAAGGTTTTGAAATGACGGTTAGATATGTTAAGTATTTCGCTTATTTTTGTTGTTATAAATTCATGTTCATCTTTTAGAATCAATAAGATGTTAATGTTCTGTACCAAATTTATACTATCTGAAGTCACTCTTAAGATTTTATCAATAAGTGCTACAGCATCTTCTTTGTTTTCTTTGATAATTTTTCGTGCTAATTCTGAATATCCTATTTGTCCCTGTAATCTCTCTAATAATTCATGACGGAAAATTTGGTAAAGAAATTGCCTCTGAGTTTCTGAATCAATTATTTCTTTAATGTTTTTACATACTAATAGTAAATAATTTTTCTCTCCATGTTCAATTAAACTAGATGTTATATCGAAAGGAACTAGAACATTATTGGCAATAATCAAGTTTAGAGTTACTTCATAATACCCTTCTTTTTTCGTTTTCTCCAATAGTTGTCTATACCTATTTTTATCTTTTAGAAAAGTGGAAAAATCTTTTTGATGTAATTGTGGTAATAAAATACCAAATTCTCTACAAGCTTGAATGTTAGCATCAAGAATAAGACCCTCTTCATTGAGAAAAACAATGATATCTCTATTATTTTGGAAGAGTATATCAAAGGAGTTGCGAAGGAAAGAAAGGTCAGAATCGTTCATAAAGCTGTCTTCTATACAATAATATTAAGTGAGCCTTTTTGGTATATATAAAGATAGTGGCGTGTGCAAGAAAAAAGAAATACGAAATGTTGTATTTTATATCCCAATTAATACCATACTTTTTTAATTTTTAACCACATTGAAACAAAGCCTAGAAGTATGTGTAGAAGCGGAGTAAGTATAATTATTATTAATACATATGCCCATGGAATTGGTGAAGTAAATGGTAAAGCTAACAATATACCTACTACCATCCATGATCCTTGGTCATATAAAGGAATAGTTCCTCCTGGTTTTATATCCAATCTTCTTTTAATGTAACTTCCCAGCAAATCTGCAATATGGTCTCCTATCACCATAGGAACACCTATGAAAAAAGGATAGCTAAAGTCAAAAAAGGAGTAAAGAGTGTTAAGGTACCATATTAAGACACCAATTAAAATACCTATAATACTTCCACCAATCAATCCTCTCCACGTTTTATTTTCTCCAAATAATCTTCGCCCATCTTTTAATGTTTTTCCACCATCAACAGGTGCATTTGGACAAAAATTCAATTTCCCACAGAATGATGTAAACATATTGCACATCCAAATTGGGGCTGTATATACTACAGCATAGAGAAACATAATTAATATATCACTAATACCCAAAGTCATGACTTAAAGAAGCAAGGGTAGTTTAAAAATATTACCAAATACAAATTGTATAAAGAAAACATTTAATTCATATAAAGTGATAGAATAAAAAGGTAGAAAAAGTTAAATGTGAACGAGTTAATTATCTCTGTCTAGAACTAAAAGGGGAATATCTTTGCAACTTAAAGTAGAAAGAAGAAAATTGGAATATGAGTGTGACCGATGTAGAAAAACGCGAATACTGTATATTGCTACATCATTACATAAAAACGTTGATTCCCAAGGATATCAAGAATATGTCGATGTTCATCAATGTTTAGAAGATAAAATGACGGCTATTATTCTCTTTGTTGACAAATTTTTTACTGTTCGTTCCCAAGAAAAAGTTAAGGTTGGAGATGACTTATCATCTAATCAAATTATGGCTCTAAATATTCCTATGCCTACTAAAGTAGATTTTTGTGTCAAAGAGGTCAAGTCTCTTCCAAAATTTAAACATAAAAATATTTATGAGGTCAAAATAATAGATAAGTTACGACAAACAACATTTTATTTGGAGTGCAAAAAAACAGGTGGGGCTATAGAAGTAAATTCCGAATTAGATTTTGTCAATCTGAAGATTAAATTTAATAAAAAAGTGGATCCAATTATTATTGAAGAATGGTTTAAACAAGTAGGTTCTATTATGGAAGCAAAAGCCTTACTTGATGAGGAGATGTTAAGTTATTTATTCTACTATATGGACCCATTATTAGAAGATATCCCTACAACAGATAATCTCATCCATATGGATTTCATCTTAAGCGCAAAAACTGTATTTCCCACAACTAACTTGAAAAACTATGCTATTTTCAAAAAACAATGGCTGATGATGAAAGATTTACTTACTGGCGAGTTCCCTGAATATGATAGGATACTCACTAGAGCTATTAACAATACAAGAAATAAGAATTTACTTGATGTTTATGAAAAACTTGCGGAAAAAATAGAATTTTCTACTTACATGATTTACATTTATGAACTATCTACAATAGGTATCATGATAATTGATCGAGTAGAATTTATTACCTCAAGAGATTGAATTACTTCATCGTCTCTCTTTTTCCTTAATTTTCTGTTCATTTAGTTCACTCTTTTTCTTATTTCTTTTTCTTTTTACTCTAATTGTATTTTTATCCCTTTTTCGAAAAGTTTATATAAGTTTCGGCTGACCAAAAGTTAGGGTGGCACAAATAGCTTGTAATTTAACTCAAACTAAAAGAAACGAAAGATTGAAGATAACTAAGATACATGCGGGGTATAGAGTTCATCATAATTTAGCAGAATTAGGGATACATGAAGAGGAGCTGATCAAAACAGTGTAGAACGACGTTGGTCCTATTATTATAGAAGTAAAAGGAACAAAAATTGCTTTAGGTAGGGGTATAGCCCAGAAGATATTGGTAGAGCGTGTTTTAAATGATTAACCATAGTATAAAGAATGTTGTAAAAAAAATGTTTTTTAGGTG
>CAZEQQ010000238.1:0-4769 GCA_964514425.1 uncultured archaeon | reverse complement strand
TAAAACATGCAAATTTTACTTCTTCAACCACAACAATATCTCTTAATGTTATCAATTCTATAATCGTTAGAACAAGATTTAATAAAATTATAATAAAAAAATTTCAAGATTTAAATACAATCGATTTTGAATCTATTGATGAAATTTATCAAGTCATATTTAATGACCCTGCAGGACAAGAACGTTTTGATTTCATGCAAGATATAGCAATTAAAGGAGCGCACCTTGTTATTGTCATGGCTGATGGTACAAATATTTCTTCAATTCAGAAAATAGTTCATTATGTTAATATGGTGCAACTAGAAGAGCAAAGGAAAAAAATAGAAATTCCTGTAATAATATTTGTAAATAAAGCTGACTTAAAATCTAATGGTGTCTATTTGGGAAAAGAAACAGCTGAAAATCTGATTATGTCCAATTTATTAGACAGAAAAATCACTTTATTTGAAACATCAAATATAGACGTCTTTAGTTACGAAATGCCTCTTACCCTCATATTGAACTACTTATCTTCAAAATTATGATTGTGATAAACTATTCAAACTAGAAGTCAATAACGCAATTTATCAATAATTTGTTTATTTGTTGTGATAACATCAAGTTCAACTTTGTTGAATTTTTCGTCATGTCTTTCCATAATAAAAGCTCCTTCATGGATATTGTGATTATAAGGTGCTGCAGAAAAAATGTGTAATAGTTTCCCTTTCCAAAGTTTTTGATAATTGCCTCTTGTTGCTTCATGAGATCTTATGATTCTGTGGATATTATTTACTCTACAAAAATTATCTAAGGCCTTCTCGGTAAAAGTAGAAATGTTAAAACCTCTAGCACTAGGAAAGAAACCTTTCACTTGGTCATACTCTTCATCTTCTGTATCCAATGGATTTCTTGTGATATCATGGTAAGTAAGAGGATCGTTCCACCTTATCTCATAAAAAATTTTGAACAATTTTCTGATTTGATCCTCACTATTGTTGATAAGATTAGAGTGAGGTTTAGGTATCATATTTATTGTTTCTATGTCTTCTTCAGTTGGAATGCCACCGTGAATGCCTAAAGTACGGGTTCCTAAATTGAGTGATGCTAAACCCATGTAATCGTATGCTTTAGTGAAAAGACTAAATAGATTGTTACCCGTATATTCTGAGTGAGCATCTATAATTGTACGGTAAAAGTTATAATTCCTATTGATTTCAGCCTCTTCATGATTACCTCTTAAAACTATAACTTTATCGTTACTATTAGATAAATTTAAAACATTAAGAATTGTTTCCAACTCTTGTTCTCCTCGATCAGTATAATCGCCTAAAAAAACAATGTAATCCACTTTATGTTCATTAGCTAACTCTATAACCTTTATTAGCGTATTATAACTTCCATGAAGGTCACCTACGTAAAGAACAGTAGAATTAGGTTCTATTGTTTCAACATTAGGTCTATTAGCCCTGTTACTAATAAAAGTTTCAATTATTCTCTCAGCTTGATTTACATCATCATTGTTAATTTTTATAAGAGAATAACTCATGGCTTGAGAGATTTAAATCACATATTTTTAACTATTACCATTTTCATTTTTGAACTAGCTTGCAGGGCAAAAATTTAACTTTTTGGCTTAAAAATGAGTAATACAAATATATCCGTTGCAATCATAAGAACTCTTATAACTAAATTAAAAGATTTACTTTTAAATAATTGTTAAATATTACTTTAGGTTAGCTCATGTCTAGTGAAAAAAAATTGCCCCCTTCATTAATAGATGAAAAAGTATTATTCATAAGGGATTTTATAGAGCAAACAGAAAATAATAAATTGTGTAATGATGAAGATAATGGGAAAAATTTTACTCGTATAAGCCCCAATATTAAAGTGCTTGAAACAACTTTAGAGCTCGCCAAAACACTTTGGAAAAAAGGAAAACATAACGAAAGTTTGAAAATGATAGAAGGAATAGACTGTTTATCCTTACGAGTTAATGAGGAAAATCTTACTGAATTCTATAAAATTAGAGGAGAGATAAAAAAACTTAAGGGAAACATTTATGTTGAAAAAGCAGAGTTTTCAAAGGCTTCAGAATGCTTTTACCAAGCTTTAGATATTTACCAATCACTTAATGATGAACAAGCAATTTCTTCTCTTCTAAACAATTTAGGTGTTCTTAATCAACAACAAGGGAAACTTGATGTTGCACAAACATTTTATGAAAATAGTTTGAAAATTAAACAAAAATTAGGTGATCCTGCTCAAATAGCTTCAACTTTAAATAATTTAGGGATTTTAAATAAAACAAGAGGGACATATAATGAAGCTCTAAAAAACTATAACCGGTGTAAAACCATCTATACGGATTTAGAAGACTTGGACAAATTAGCTATCATATTGTTAAATATTGGAGATGTGTTCATAGAAAAAGGAGAACTATCGATAGCTTTAGAATATCATGAGGAAAGTTTATTCATTCTTAACAAATTAGATAATGAAATACTATTGAGTGCATCTCTTCACTCAATGGGCGACTTACATGTAAAATTAGGTAATTACAAAACTGCAGAAGAATATTATACAAAGTGCCTTCAACTACGAAGAAAAGTGAAAAATGAAATATATATAGCTAGAACGCTTTATGAACTATTAAAAGTGTATATTGGTTTGGGAAATCACGAAAGTTCTGATAACTGTTATGAAAGTTTATGTGACTTAAGCAATGAAAAAGAATTAGAAATTGTTGAGCAATATACTAAAATGGCTACAGCAATACGATTGAAAAATAGTAAAAGGTTAGCTGATAAAACGAAAGCTTACAGTAGCTTTCAGGAGATAATAGATGCAAAAACCATTAGTAATAGTCTAAAAATTGAAGCAATGCTAAATTTAGCAGAATTGACATTATTTGAAATTCAAGCAACAAACAATATTGAGCTACTAAGCGATATAGATGTTTTGTCAGAAAAACTTCTTCACATAGCAAAAACCCAACAATCTTACGATTTGTTAGTAAAGTCTTATTTCATAAAATCAAAATTCGCACTTCTTGATAAAAATATCGAGCTAGCAAAGCAGTATCTCTCTCAAGCTTTAATTAATGCAGAAGAAAAAGGACTAAAAAGGTTAGCTCTTCAAATATCGGATGAAATGGACTTATTGAAAGCTAAATTAAGTATTTGGCAAAGTTATTTTGAGCAAGATCTAAATATAAGTAAAATCACTGAAGAAGTAGGCCTTGAAGGTTTATTTATGCAACTCTTATCAAATAATACCATAAATACCTCCGCAATTGTACCTGAAAAACCTGTTATGTTATCAATATTCTCAAATGATGGTCTGAGTATTTATTCTTCTAACTTCCAGCCAGGACATATGGATGAACAACTCATAGCTGGATTCCTTTCTGCAGTAAACTCATTTATGAATGAAACTTTTCAATTTTCAGGGTCAATAGAAAAAATTAAACATGAAAATTTTACTCTGTTATTGAAAAAGAAAGGAAATTTGCTTTTTAGTTATGTATTTGAAGGACAAGCAAGTTCTGCTTTACTAAAATTAGATAAATTAGTAGATACATTGTCACAAGAAACAAGAATGAAAAATCTATTTGAAGAAACAACAATTTTTTCTCTGTGTGAAGGACAAAAAACAGCACTAACTTATTGTGTGCAAGAAATATTTGCCTGACAATGGAAAATGCTTCTTAAAAAGGCCATTTTTCCAACAATATCAAATTTTCCTTTAAGTTAGCTTTTTCTAACATCTCCATAATTTGTTCTTTTGATCCTCCATTTACATGTACTAATTCTGCTTGAATCTCTTTGGAAGGACTCAATACTAAAGATATAGCTGGAATGTTCATCTCTTTAGGTGTTAAAATACTAAAAGTACAGTTGATTCTTTCCCATCCTTGATATTCAAAGTCCCATTCAAGAGGTTGAAAATTTATATCGCGAAGGTACTTCTTCATGTATTCTTGCGCTTCTTTTTCGCTTTCACTACCTGCAAATCTACTTCCTAAAAGGCATAATTCCTTAATTATGTTATAGCAATTATTAGAAATCCAAATCTCCCCAAAAATTTCTCTGAATTCATCCAAAGGTTTCATATTTTCCTAACTCTTATCCTTTTGGAACTTAAACTTTAATTCTTCAAAAGTTTTTGGTAAATTTCTCCTAATTAACGTAGATTTTAAGACGAGAATTTAGAAATTCTTCGTCAGGACAACCTATAACTCTTTCAGAGCTTGGAAGAATAATAGTTGGCAAAGCTACAATTTCATATTTTTCAGCCAAATCGATTTCTTCTTCAATATCAATAATGTTCAAATCAAAAATAGAATGAGCAGCTATAATCTTCCTTAACATATTTTCTACATAAGGACACCAACTACATGATCTACTGGTGAATAGCTTAATTTCTATTTTCATTTGTATCTTCCTATTCTAGTATTTCAATTAAAGGAAATTCGTCTCTAATACGAACTAATTTAGGTAAAAATGTTGCTCCAGTAGAAGATTTGTAACAACGTATAGAGTTGATATATTCGTCATTTGTGTAACGTAGAACGATGTCAGCTATACTTCTCAATTTTGAGAGCATCTCATTATCAATAGATTTGTGATTGATAAAAGTAAAAAATATTGCTTGTTTTTCTTTAATGTTGTAAGATTGAAGAGAAAAACTACGAACAAAATCTTTGTCTGAAAGAATATTATTGTCATCGTTTAAATCAGAAAACAGAATAATTTTTTGATTATTTCCTTCAAAAGCCATAATTAACTCCA
>CAZEQQ010000237.1:0-4810 GCA_964514425.1 uncultured archaeon | reverse complement strand
TCATATCAACCACTAATATGCTTTTTTGCATTAATTTAAAGATTTTACTATTTAAGAAATTATCTTTCATCTTAAATATAAGGCAAAAGGAGTTCTTCAATTTGAAGAAAAAGAATAGAAAAAAGAAGGATTAGATTACTGTATTGATAGATTACACTAATTGAGCTATTAGCCAATTTACATCATTTTGAGCTATACCATCGCCTTTCTTATAGATTAAAAGACTTCCACTGTTGTTTATCATACAAGATAATATTTGTCGTGTAGGAGTCATCAATTGTGCTCTAAGAAACTCTATATCGATGCTTTCTTTGTTTTTCATCATCTTTTTCCATTCATGACTGTCTTGAACAGCACCAAAAAGGCTAATCGATTGTAGTGCGTCTTCTTTCAACTGATTCACTTTTATATTTGTAAGCATTGTAGCTTGTTTTGTTAAATCAAAGAATTTTTCTTTTGGAATGGAGTATTTCTTGATGTTTCCGGCCAATACTTGTTCTAATTTGTTAATTGCCATCTTTGCAGCCCAAGAAGTTCCTCTTGTTTCAACTATACCTAAATCGTACCTCAATGTAATTTTTGCAGTCCCATGAGAAAATATAGTACTAGGTACTAACTTTTTCGTTGAGAGATCGAACTTTTGAACAGTAACTGTTCTACCCATCACATAATCTGCACTAATACTGTTTTCATCTTTTTGTATATTGCTAAAACCTTCATAAAAGCGAGTATACTTCATTAATACAGTATCTTCTTTTAACATTTCATAATCAGCGTTTATTGTCTCTTTATTTCCATTAAATTGCCACAGTTTTATTACTAGTGCTGGACCTGATGGTCTAATGAAACCATTGTCTTCAACTATCATAGTATCACTACACTTACTTCATCAAACTTTGTTTTTAATGAGAGGAATATGTGAATATTATTCACATATTGTGAGTAGCGTATTTTCTTTCATTGACCGCTCTTATTAATGAACTGATAAATATAATACAGTTGTACTACCCAGAAGCTAATCTCAGTATTATAGCATTTTTTAGTTTTGTACTATACTTGGGTCTTATGATACAGAGTCTATGGATAGCTTTAGATACAGGACAATGTTTAGTCCATCGCAATTATGCGGGTTTGAATCACGATGAGAACTTGATTACCAGTATTTTAACTACAATTGAGATTTTTGCTCAAAATGTAGATGCAGGGTGTGAAGTTGTCCAAACACGCAATTATAAATTTGTTTTTACAGCTTACAAAAATACTATTACTATTGCTTGTGTAGAACGTAATGACGACGAACGAACAATAAGAAAGGATTTAGAGGACATTCAATTAGAGTTTCATAGTCGTTTTTCCTCAACCATTGAAAATTGGACAGGCGATATAGAACTATTCTTTCCTCTTTTCAATTTTATAGATAATCGTTTAAATAAGTATGGCACACTCTATAATCTTTCTAAGACTATACTACAACTCAATCAAATGATAATTAAAGAATCAACTAATTTTAGATTAAGTCCTCATCAAGAGAAAGTTGTTTCTCTTCTAAAATATAAAGGTTCAGCTACTTTAAATGACATCATTAGATATATGAAAATAGATGACGGTGAGGCAGAAAAAGCTACGAGAGGGTTGCTTTACCAAGATATCGTTCGCCAAATCTCTCCAAATTAAGTAATTTACCTTTCTTTTTCTTCTTTTTCATTTGGCCTATACCATTTTGGTGCAGTTATCTCTCCATGTTTTTTATTAAATTCTTGAACTAGAATTTTTGCTTGTTCTGACGTATCAACTTCATACTTATAAACCTTGGAGACTGTAATTCTTTTCCCACAATAAGGACATAATTTTGTTTTTTGAGACGACTTACCATAGGAAAATCTGCCACAAGCTAGATTATTACATCTAATAACCACATATTCAGGCATTTTTACACTCCTATTAACGTTACAGAAACCTTTCTTGCCCTTGGTCGAGTATCTAAACAAATAAACACAATTTGTTGCCATGTCCCTAACTGTAATCTACCATTTTCTATAGTTATGCTTACACTTGATCCAATTAAAGATGATCGTAAATGTGAATGTGCATTGGAATCAATTTGATCATGTTCATATCCTGCACCCTTTGGAACCAATTTTTTTAGTAACTCCTTAAAATCGCTAACTACTAACGGTTCATATTCTATACAAGTCAATGCTGCTGTTGATCCAATAACATTTGCACTCAAAATACCCTGATTTATTCCATTATCATCAATTAGTGTCTCAAGTTTTGCTGTTAAATCTATTATATCAATTTCACCTTGTGATTGAAATGTAATCATTTTATTAATAACTTTCATCTTTTTCACTTTTCAAACTTGTTAAGAAATTTTATCATTTTCTTATTTTAATATTTGCGCAACAAAGTTTTTTATAGTTTAATTATATTGTGTGTCTGATGTCACTTCCAGAAGATGTTGTTAACCTTGTACGTGATTCACCCTTTAAGCAACTTGTCTTAATGGAACTAGAGAGAGAAAACATCTATCAATCTTTTGTTTTAGTTGATGAATTATTAGAAATTAGCTCAAGATGGTTAAACTTTGCAGATTTCTGTTCTAAAACTTTGTACAATGTAACATCTTTAGCTAATTTACTCTATCATCGCTATTATGATGAGTATAAGAGAGATAAAAAAGAGATAACAGACGATAGTAATAGAGAGATAGATATCTCTACAAAGATTGAAGATTTACAAGAATTTCAGATGGAAGCTGCAATTCTAATAAATTTATATGCAGATATGGTAAATAAGGGCATTTTCGATTCAGGTCCCTATTCCGAATATTCAACTCTCCATATTGAAGGAATTCGTATCTTGAATAATATCTCTTCTGTTTACTACAATAGCCACCATCCTCAATCATCCAAAATTGAGGAAGTGATGCTATCTTTATTACTTCTTAATCAAAATCAATTATTAATTGATCAAATGGAAGAAATGCAAGAAAAAATAGAAAAAGAGACAATATTTCGTGAAAAAGGAAGATATTATTTAGCTTTAGCAGAGTTTGATAGTTCATTTGTTTCGAGACTTATCAGACATGTAGGAGAGAGGAAGAAATGGTGGTGGAAAGATCCTATCCTTATGTACTATACATTTGATAGATCAAATTTACGCTTAGAAAAGTCTAGGGAGTATTTTTCTCAACTATCCGATGATTCGGAAATGGTACTAAAGAAAATAGAATCAAGAGAGATACCAATAACTAAAGCATGGAAAAATCAAACGCTTGTTGAACATTACTTAAGACTCACTTTAGAAGCAGCAAAAGAAGATAACTTTAGAGCATGTTTTGAGTATCTTAACCTTATAGAGGGATTAAATTCAGAAATTAGAAAAGTTTTCCAACATATTCAACCGAACCGAGTGATGGATAAAGAACTCAAAGAAGAGAATCAGAAACAGACGCGAAAGTGCATTTTTTATAAAGAAATGGGTAAAATTTCTTTACTCACTCATCAAATATTTAATTTGTTGGCAAATGAAAGTTCTACAAAAGAAATAAAGTCAAAAGTCAAAGAAATTGAAGATATCCTAAATGCTTCTACCATTACATTAAATACTAACTTTTTGGGCAGTTTACCATTAGTTCATATGAATTTTGTGAAAGAAGTAAAAATTGGTTTGTTAAAACGGAATCAACCTAATGTCATTTTAACGAATGTTGAAAAAACATTTCACACTTTCATTCACAGGATAGAAACAGTAATTACGGAAATTGTTCAAGAATTATCCCAATTTCAGATTTTGGATGAAGCAGTATCTATGAATAAGCTAAATCAAATGTTAGAAACAATTGTTAATGTTAAGCATGCAGTGTTCTTTTTACCAGAACAAGAGCAAAAAGAAGAGTTAATTTTCGAAATTGAAGCTCTTGAATACAGAATCCGTTCTCTTGCTCTTACAATTCGTACTGAGAAAAAGCAAAGTAACGAAGTATTAAAACTCTTATACTATGCTAAATCACATTATTATAGTTCAAAAGCTTTAGAAGTCATCCAAAAGAGTAGAAAAAAGATTGTCCCTCGTCCTTGGGTAGAAAAGTGGTATAGTCAAACTTTCCTTCTTGGACAAGAAATGGAATTAAAATTATTTGAGCTTTCACTTCAGTATCTATTCCTCAATACTGTATTAGACTGGTTAGTAAGAACTTTTAAGTTCACTTTACAGCATGAGGAAAGCATAGGTAAAAACTATCGTGGAATTATTGAGGATGGCTATTCACATTTCCTTCTTTTCGAAACAATGAACAAAAGAGTTCATGAAAATTGTAATGAAATGCTTAATCATCGACAGTTATTCGATACTAGTGATGTCAAAATTAATTGGAAAGTAATAGAAGCAAAGAAAATATTATCCTATTCACTTTCTGAATTATTGGAAGCAACTAAAAAAGCTATTTTGGGTTATGCTTCGATAACATATAAAGATACATACCAAGCACCTGTTTTTTTCAATGAAGCTTTAAAGCATGTAAAAAAAGCATCACAAGAATTAGAGAAGATTGCTAATATAGAACAAAGTATATCTCAGTTAGTATCTCAGATTTACGAGTATTCTTTATTTCTTCTTGAACTAGAACGAAAGTCTAGAGATAAAGAAAAACTGCCAGAATTTCCTATGAACACTATATTAACGGCCATGAAACAACTGATATTCATATCGTAACCTACACAGCTCTATAATTCTTTCCAATCTTGCCACAAGGGCGGAAAGAATACTGAGTGCAAGACTCAGACGGCCTGAAGATGTGGACAGGCAC
>CAZEQQ010000236.1:0-4818 GCA_964514425.1 uncultured archaeon | reverse complement strand
TCATCCGTCACCCAGAGTGTTTCCCCTGTTTGTCCTTCAAGAGCAGTGAGTGATGTTTGTGCAGTTACAATAACTTTTATCTCGTCTTCAAGTTCTATAGTTTCCACTTTTCTAATATAATTTTCCACATCTTTTTCCCATAAAAATGAATTCTTACGAGATGCTTCAACCTCCTGTTCAGAATCATTCTGAATGTGAGAGGGAGAGAGAACTAAGATTCCAACTAAAAACCAGATTGTTATCTTGTTATACCTACTCATTTTAAGTTAGTCCTCTATTACCAATTAGTAGAAAGAAAGAAAGAAAGAAATTTCTTCTTTCTTGTTTAGTGCGTTTCTTGAAATGAACAATAAGCAAATAGCAGAGAACAAACAAAACAAAGCCACCGATGATAAACAGCGGGGTAAATGTATGAACAACATAAATATAAGCATAAACTATACACCCATCTCCTCCTGCTAGTATTTCTAAAAAGCCATTCTGTGTCAAATCAGCAACAGCCAAAGCAAAAACAGGTCCAGAGATAGGTATACGTGTGATTACTCCAAAACTGCTGTTAAATACTGTTACTCCTCCATAAAAACTAGAAGCAATGATTTCCTTGTTCCCATCATTATCTAAATCAACTACTATAAGGTCAGTATGGTCAAAATAAAAGGGAAGTTCGCCTTGGAGTAGTATCTGACCTGTTTGAACATCAACAATCATATAATCTTCTAATCTCATTGTAACAATCTCTAACTTTCCATCATTAGTAATATCGGTGATAACACATTTGTCTCTAGCTCGACGCTCATCCACAGACCAGAGAATATTGCCAGTCAAACTATCAAGTGCATACAAACCTCTAGCTGCAACTATAATATCCTCTTTTCCATTATCCGTTATATCATGATATGCAAAAAATGAAGGAGTTAAGGTACTATTATAAGGTCCGGTGGTGAGAGTTTTATTCCATAACATCTCAAAATTCTCTCCCTTGTAGATAGCAACAGTATCTGTAAGGTAATAACCTACGATAATTTCATCGTTCCCATCGCCATCAAGATCGTGAGTATCAAGAGCATAAGGCCAATCATGAACAGGTTCAAGCCAGACTAATGCTAATGTAGGGATATCGAGCAAAGCCAAAAAACGAGTTCCTTCAGGATAGTCAGGTAACACGCTGTATCCATATACTAGTAAGCGTTGATAGGGAGGAGATGAAAATGAAAGTAGCACCCCAGTATTGATCTTACCATTTATTCCCAGTAAGTCTTCTGCAAAACTAATATTAGCTACTTGCTTGCCTGTTGTTGTATCATAACTCCAAACATAGCCGATTCTATATAGATAATCTTCTTCTAAAGTATTTGCGATATACCCCCAGGTAAAAGTATAGAGAGTATCATCAAAACAGCGAGTAGTGAGAGAATCAGAGATAATAAAAAATTCAGGAACAGTGTGAAGATAATCATAATCATCCATCACCCAGAGTGTTCTCCCTGTTTGTCCTTCAAGAACAGTGAGTAATGTTTGTGCAGTTACAATAACTTTTATATCGTCTTCAAGTTCTATAGTTTCCACTTTTTTAATATAATTTTCCACTTCTTTCTCCCATAAAAATGAATTCTTACGAGATGCTTCAACCTCTTGTTCAGAGTCATTCTGAATGGGAGAAGGAGAGAGAAGTAATATTCCTACCAAAAACCAGATTGATATCTTGTTATACCTACTCATTTTAAGCTATTCCTCTTATTGCTAAGTAGCAGAAAGAAAGAAAGAAAGGAAATTTCTTCTTTCTTGTTTATTGCGTTTCACGGGAAGAATGGTCCTCCTGAAAACATATATGATTTTTGGGCTATAAAGGTATGTGTTGAATGAGGAAATGAGCCATAACTCATTGTTTCCCATTTGTGTTGATGTTCAGTAAAAATAATTTTTACTTGTATCAATACTGAACCTGGAGGCAACATGTAACTTATTCCTAATGTTTGTAAGTTCTGAAGACTATTTTGCCCATTATCGTAATAGAAATAGTTATAGGTGGTTGTCATATAATTTGCTCTAGTTATTATCACTTGGATTTGAATCTTTGATGTTGGACGATCTGTTTTGAAAGCAGCTTGGATTAAAACACCTGAACCCGAGGGCATGATAAGAATATTGTCTGTTCTTATCGCTGAATTGGGATTAGTTCCATATAGTTTTTCTTCTAACAAATCAGACACTTTATCCCCATCGCTATCTGTTTTTAGTATTTTCTGTATTAGAAAACTATTATATAGAATATATGTTTGTTTAGCAGCCGCAAGTAAACGTTTTTTTATTAATTCTTTCGCATCGTCATTTATTAGAATTTGTCCAACTCCTTCTTTACCTATTGCTTGGATTTTTTTTGCTTCAACCCTACTTTCTTTTATCCATTCGTTAATCAAACTTTTTCTGTTATTTGAAAGAAATTGTAAAGAAGCAGTATGCAATTCTTCTCTACTATTGGTTAAACCATCCTTAATGAAGTTCTTGAATTCAGCATCTGTTATTTTTGTGTCAGCTAGATTTTCTACATCATTATGATAATCATAATGTTTTCCATTGTTTGTTTTAATATCATTCAGTTCTTTAGTAAGAAACTTCATGAAATCTTGCATAGAGTTAATTACATTTATTAAAAAGACAGCTAAAGCAGCTAAAAAACCAACGGGATTAGCAGCAAAGTAGAGACCCGTCCAAAAGCATCCTATTCCTACAACAGATATATAATGTCCTATTGTTACTAAATCATCAGCGTTTATCTGCCCACGAGACCATTGTTCTAGTTTTGGTGCAAAATAAATCCAAAAATAAAAGTTTTTTAGACATATCTCGTCAATTAATTCCATAGGAAAACCTACTTGATTTCCATATACAATGGCGTGAGTATATAAGTCAAAATCAACTTTAAGAGTTAAATGTTCAACAATGTCATTCTTTTCATTAACTAAACTAGTATGAAAGGGGTTTTGTAGGTCTTGAAGATAGTGGCCAGAAAAGATTAGGTTTTTGGTCCACTCACTCAAATTGTCATGTTCTGTAGTTAAAGCATCCAAAAAATTATCATCAATGGCTTTTGTAGCTGTCCCTACAAAACTATCAGAATATTTGACTATTCCATTTTTTCTTCCACTTATACGATCTAAAGTTTCTAAATCAGTCAATTGTTCACTTGTCAAAGAAAGGATTCCAGAAGAACTCAGATATTCGAGTAGGGTATAAGTAAACGGATTTATATTAATATTTATATCTGCAGTTAGAGTAAATTCGATATGATTCAACGCATTAGGATAATCTTGTTTTATTTTTCCTAGTTCTCCTTTGATAATGTAATCGTTAATCGCGGTGAAATTTCCAATAATAGCTGCCTTATCCGCTATGTCGGGATCTTGAAAACTATAATCTGTCATTATTGAGTATTTATCTATAAAAGGTATGTTGCTATAAACTATAGCCTGTGTTATCCATCCTATCTCAAAGAGTTTTTCTAGTGCATATGTTGTGAGATGAAAATGAGTATTGCTTTCCCACATTGGTTCTAGTGGTGAAAGTATACGTAAAAGATGAGAAGTTTGAAAGTTTAGTATATTATTATGTATCATTTCTATGAATTCATGATTATTGATTACTCCCCCAATTCTTAGACTTGTTTGAGTAACAGCAGTTGTGTAATCTACTTTTCCTTCTTGTCCATAGATTCGTTTTCCTTCTGCTTTCATTTTTCCTTCTGAGTAACAAGAAAGGAAGAAATGGTCACGATTTTTGCTATTTTGAAGGATGGTTTGTATAGTTTCCCATTTATGAACTTTCTGTCCAATTATCATTCCTTCCTCTATACCATGGAATGAATGTATGAGTATCGTTCCTCGTCTTACTTCTTTTATAGCCTCTTTAAATTCTTGCTCTGTTACTACTGTTTTCCATTTTACAGCCCCATAATCTTGCAATAGCTGTTCTAATGCTTTAGCAGCTTTAAATGTCGTATCTGAAGTTGGATCAAAAAGAATTACTATTTCGTTCAAATTTGTCCCATTATTGTGTTTTACCCCCCCCCCCGACAATCAAGAAGGAGTGTGAAACAATCAGTAAGATAATTATCATTGTATTTATTTTCCTATTCATTATAGTCTTTTCCCTATTATTAATCTATACTACTAAAAATTAGTCAGCATAGTTAATAATTCTTTTTTACCCCTAATATATAAACGTTCTTAATTAAAAACACTTTACATTAACATTCTAGACTAGATTTATTTTAATAAACGAAAAGATGTCCAAAAATTGTTTTGCGGGGAGAGGTAGCCATGCGTGCTATGTTATGCGATAGAAAGAAACTACTCGGGTATTTTCTTTGCGAAGGAAAAACGAATGCTTTTTCTTTTAATTTTTAGTTGTTGAAAAAACTTTTAATTTCCCTACTTTTCTGTTAGTACAATTTGTATTTCATACAGAAATTGAGGTATAAAAATGGTCGAAGAAATGAAAGTATTGGATAAATACATTGTTCGTAAAGATTTGCTTTACACTAAGAATCATGAATGGGTTAAACAAGACGGTGATGTCTACATCTATGGTATATCCGATTATGCACAAAAAGAATTGGGTGACTTAGCCTTTGTTGAGTTTCCTGAAGAGGAAGGTCAATTTACTGAAGGTGCAGAAATGGGTAATATTGAGGCACTCAAAACTGTTGCATCATACTATGCTCCTTTTGATTGTGTTGTAGTTGAGATTAACAGTCCGTTGGAAGATGAAGCCGATATAATTAATCGCTCTCCTTATGACGAAGGTTGGATAGTTAAAATT
>CAZEQQ010000235.1:0-4829 GCA_964514425.1 uncultured archaeon | reverse complement strand
AGGTATTGGTCTTGGATTTAGATATTTATCAACCTCATCAGCTCCACCAAAATGACCTAAACAGATGTTTGGTTTCTTAATAGTTTTACCTCTTGAATTTAGTTCTTCTATGAGTATTTCATAATTTTTAGGGTGCGTAAAATAAGAGCATAGTTCTTTTCTGGAAGCATTGCGTAAATTCTCATTTGGGTTCAGAATACCTTGTTTTATTAGTAATTCTCTGTGATTTAATATTCTTGTTCGCAATTTTTTCTTTGATTCTTTGCTATTTATTACGCCGGGTGAACAGTGGGCAATAATAGGTATGTTGTTCTCTGCTGCATATTCATAGATAGGAAGTAGTATGGTATCCCATGGGAAGTATCCTAGGGGGGGATAGAGTTTTATTCCAGCAAAATTCCTTTCTTCAATCCAATATTTTACAAATTCAAGTAAAGAATTTTTAAAATTTCCAAGTTTATCTATTTGCAAATCTACTTTGTCTTTCCTTCTTGGATCTACACAGATAAAAGGTAAAATTGTTTGAGGTCGATCTTTTCCAGCTTCTATAGATAGGTCTTCTAGTTGCTCATAGTATGGTTGAGTGACTTTACCTGCTTTCATAAACGCCATATCCATCGCTAATACACCGTATTTTGTATTCTCGGGATAGAATTCAAAAACATGGTCTAGTATTTCTTGGGTCGATCTACTTCCTAAAGCAGCATAATTAGCAAATCTTTCGGAAAGACCCATCGTTCCAAAGCGACTTATTTTATACAAAAACCGAATAAAACCCTTAAGTTTCGCATATTTATAAAAAAAACGTGATAATCCTCCAAAAAACCCTTTTGGAACAGCTCTATTTGTAAAAGCATGTATGTGCAAATTATGTATTTCTGTGTCTAGTTTATCTTCACTAATCATTTTATCCACTAATTAATAAGTTAGAATAGTCTGTTATATAAAACTATTTACAAACAAAGTTAATAATACGTATTAAACCCTTATCTTTGAATATTAATCTTTTTCCTAATTAAAAAATATTTTAAACTCTACTCATCTTTCTTGGATTATGAAAATCAATAATGAAGTTATTCTTTTCTCTATCATCATCTGGACTTTAATATGGCTTGGTGGTTTTTTTGTTCAATCTTTCAACAATGTGATGTTTACTGGCCTTTTCTTTTTGTTAACCTCTCTATTATTACC
Organism: uncultured archaeon; assembly: GCA_964514425.1. Classification (GTDB taxonomy): domain Archaea; phylum Asgardarchaeota; class Heimdallarchaeia; order Heimdallarchaeales; family Heimdallarchaeaceae; genus CAZEQQ01. The sequence continues at coordinate 3,638 of CAZEQQ010000235.1, read as the reverse complement.
ATTCATTTTTCTTAAAGTTAAAAAAGAATCCCTCAAAAGCATTGGAGTTCATTTTAAATTTGGTGATATTAAGTTTTATAGTTTAATTATCGTTTTGTATTTTTTCTTTTTTGGAATTGCTATATTATTGGGTAACAGCCTGCTTTTTGATTTACCTGTGAACCCTAGTTTGTTTCTACAAGCACTGTTATTTTCTCCTTTTATTCTCCTTCTTACCATTACTCAAGCTTTTATGGAAGAAATATCATGGGCAGGATGGCTATTTACAAAAATTAAATCCTCTTACTATATTAAGAACCTAACAATAAGTTTCATTTGGATTATTTGGCATCTTCCTTTCTTTTTTTGGACGGAGCAGCTTGTAATGTTATATCCCAATTTTAGGATAGAGGTCTTTGTAGTTCTTATCCTTCATTTTGTTATTTCAAGATTTCTCTTCAATTGGTTTAGAGCACATTCTAACAATACTTTTTGGGCAGCTATCATTCATGGAGTATCTAACACAATTGCTTTCATTGTTGGTTCTACCTTAGGTTCTTTGCCCTCACAAAATGCCTATCTGACATTTGTTCTTGTTGCTTTCACTAATTTAATTTTTTGTGTTTTTCTTCATTGTAAGTACAAAGATTCACCTAGATTCTTTGAAGAAATTGAACAAAATCTTTCTTAGTTCTTTCTCTTTCTTTCATATTTACTTGAAATCATATCTGTTCATACTCTGTAATTTTTTTACTTACACTACTGAATCCAGTATGGGATGATTTTTTAAAAAGTGTGGGGTTTATATGGACATTTAATTATTAAACAAGAAAAAAAAGGAAAAAGTTGAAGGATTATCTATCTTATTTCATTAAGAATAACAAAACCGAGATATCCATCTACAGATAACTCATCGTTAGGATGAACATATTTTTGTAAATTTTCCAAATTCCCTATCATAGGGATGTTATGTTCTTTGGCATAAGTAATACCTATTTCATCTTTTATTTCCGCTTCTGTTATGACAGCTCCAGGTTTTTGCATCACGATTTGTTTTAATAACTCTAGATTTCTAACCCAAATTATTTCATTTTGATTAATTTCACCTATTTCTGATTCTTGGGAGATTATTCTTACCTTTCCTCTTAAAAATCCAGGTGCTATTTTTTCCCCCATAATTTGTCTAAACAAGATAGTGTCTTGTTCTTTATTAGGTGACCATTCAACTACTGTTTGGAAATTGTGTACAAATTGATAGTGATCCACTTCTAATAGGACAAATTGTGTGCTGGGACTAGTAATAAATTCTTCTTGGTAGGGGTGTTTAGCCAAGTATAGTTTCATTAACTCTTCTTTTTTGTTTTCTGATAGTTTATCTCCTGAATACGCTTTTCCTACTGCTGACACTGCTATAGCTTGATTTTTATCTTTTGGGTCATTATGTGTTGAATCTACAAAAAATGACACTTTTTCGAAAAGTTGGGTATTGATAAATTTTCTACTCTCTCTAGGCGTTCCAAATACTATGAACTTTAAATCTTCAGTAGCAACAAAACAAACTAGTGTTTGATGTGATCTGTTTTTCCATACTGAGCTGAATACTCCGAAAAGTTTCTCTTGGTAGAGTTGTTTGATTTGTTTCTTAATCGTTTCATCGTTTGACATGTTTTTTCCTCCTTAAGTCCTTATATCCATTTTAATCCGGCCATCTTCAACTTCAATGATACGCTGTGTTCGTTCAGCAACGTGGGGATCATGGGTAATTATTAGAAATGTTGTTCCAAATTCCTTGTTTATTTTTCTTAAGAGATTGTAGACTGTTTCTGTAGATTCTGTGTCTAGGTTTCCTGTTGGTTCATCTGCTAATATTAGTGCTGGACGATTAATCAGTGCCCTAGCAATAGCAGTTCGTTGTTGTTGTCCTCCTGATATTGCATAGGAGTTCTTGTCTTTTACCTCTTTTAGTCCTACATAGTCCAAAAGATAGTCTGCCCGTTCTTTTATTTCTTGCGGTATTTTTCTTTTATTCTTTATTTTATACGGCATTAAGACATTTTCTCTTACTGTAAATTCAGGTAACAGATAATGGAACTGGAAGATGAATCCTATGTCTTCATTTCTAATTCTTGCTAATTCTTTTTTACTCATCTCATCTGTTCGCTTATTGTTGATGTATACTTCACCTGAAGTAGGATTATCTAATGTTCCTATGATATTCAGTAATGTTGATTTGCCCGAGCCAGATTGCCCAATTATTGAGCTAAAACTATTTTCTTCTATCTCTAGGTCTATGTCATGTAATACATGAGTTTTGATTTTTGTTCCATAGATTTTATTTATTTTTGATAGTTTGACTATAGAATTAACCATTGCGTATCACCTCAATAATTGTTACACTTGTTGACTTCCTTGCTGGTATTAATGCGGCTAACATTGATGCTATTACTGCTACTAAAGCTGATAACCCTATGAATATGGGGTTAATAACTAATGCCACAATTGGGTCGCCTGCTGAATCGAGAGCAAATGTGGTAAAAGAGACCCCTAATCCTATTCCAAATATCACACCTAATATTGCTCCTCCTAAACCTAACAGTAATCCTTGGAAGACAAATATTTGTGCTGCAGTAGTATCAGTTACGCCCATAGCTTTCAGAATACCAATCTGTTTTGATTTCTGTAAAACAGTTATGGCTAATACCGATCCTATTCCTATTACAACTGATAAAAGAACAAACACTTGAATCATATAGCTGGATACTGATTGCCCTTGTAACCCATCTAGCAATGATTGATTCTCTGCTTTCCAATTGGTAATTTCTAGAGTATCATCATTAAGTAATGTTTGAATTTCTTCAGCTATTGTATCTGCTGCAAAATAGTCTTTAACTTGAATATTTATTGAAGTTACAGTCGAATTGAAAATTTCACTCACAGTTTGATTGTTTGTTATTACCCATAAACTATTCAAATTTGCTACCCCTATGTCAAATACCCCTACAACGGTCAAATTATAGTTTTGTAAAATTGGGTTAGGATTTTCTTGAATTGTTATATTTTGATCAATCGATGCACTTAATGAATTCTGTAAGTTTTTCCCAATTATAACTTCGTTTGGTTTTGTTGGTTTCTTTCCTATCAAATTATCATAGAATTTATAGATATTATTTCCCAGTTCTAAATCAAATCCTCTCAATAATATCGGCGTGGGATCGGCCAGTTTATCATTTTCTAATCCCATGATAAAAGCGCCTGAATCTATCACTGGTGCTATTGTTGTTATTCCTTCTAGCTCTGATTCAATTCTATTACACTTTTCTTCCCATTCTGCAATTTGTCCATTATCAGAAAGAGAAGAAATAATAATTTGTGGCTGAGAGCCTACAGTCTTATCTACTAGACCAACTTGTAACCCTTGAATAAGGCTTCCTACAAAGACTTGAACTGATACACCAACAGCTATTCCTAGCATTATGGCAAAAGTTTGTGTCTTGTCAGAACTCAAGAATCTTCTAGCTACATGAAAGGCGAACATTTTCTTTCTCCATTATTATTAGTTCTATTATAACTTGTAGAAATAAAGTATAGTATATTAAAATCTATTTGTGGAACCATTTAGCTGATGATCGCTCTTAATTTTTTTTATTTTTTATTTAGAA
>CAZEQQ010000234.1:0-4837 GCA_964514425.1 uncultured archaeon | reverse complement strand
AACATGTTAAGACAAAAAGGTCAGAAAATAGAATATTATGAATTTTTAGAATAAATAGTATGGGTTAATACTCTTCTCTTACTAGTTATTTTTCTTCAACAATTTTTATTTCTAAAGGAATTAAACCATCAATTTCCACTTTCACTTTATCTCCAATACTAACACTACCTACTCCTTCGGGAGTTCCAGTAGCTATTACGTCTCCTACTTCTAGTGTCATTATTTTCGATATATATTCAATAATTGTTGCGAAGTCAAAAATCATATCTTTTGTATTTCCACTTTGTCGTTCTTCATTATTGACGAATGTTTTTATCGCCAACGATTCACGTATTGGATCTAACTCTATCCAAGGTCCTAGGGGACCAAAAGTGTCGAAACCTTTAGCTTTTGTCCATAATTTTTCTTTTTTTTGTATATCTCGTGCAGTCATGTCAAGAAAGGCTGTATATCCAAAGAAGTTTTGTGGGTTTCTCCTTACGTGTTTTGCATCAATATTTTTTATTACTTTTTTTATGACTAAAGCTATTTCTCCTTCATAATCTACTTGCTCAGATACTTTTGGGTAAATAACATTACTATTTGTCCCTATAATGCAACTTGGAGGTTTAAAAAAGATCATTGGTTCAGAAGGTACTTCATTCCCTAGTTCTTTTGCATGTGCTTCATAATTTCTTCCTATACATATTATTTTCGAAGGTTTGACGGGTGGTAAGATTTGTACTTTTTCTATTTCTATTCCTGTACCACTAATGTCTATTTCAGTGTCCATTGCACTCAGAGCTTTTTCAATCGGTGCATAAATTTCGTACACTTTTTTTTCTTCGGATACATATATAACAGAAAGTGTTTTTCTATTATAGGCTACTCTACCAATTAGCATTATTTTACCTCTATCTTTTTACTGTCAGGAGTTAATAGTGATTTATAACTTTTCGGACGTAAGAATAAAAACATTAACATTCCTAGAAGTACGATAAAGGCAGCAACGTAAAAGGTTACAGAGTAAGCGTATGAATCAGGTTTTCCACTTGCTACAATTGTATCAGCTATCGGTCCTGCTATCATTGTTCCTCCTAAACCCCAAGCAAGATAAAATGTAGCATTATAATACGCCATAATTTTACCTCTTTGGCTTAAAGGTACAATTTTTGTTACTAATGAGTAACTTGATGTTTGTATCCATACTCTACTTAAACCATGTAATCCCATATACATGTAGAATATTAGCAGAGAAGGAATGGAAGGTAAACTTAATAATCCAACAAACATTAGCATAAATCCTAAAAACAAAAGTTTGGTATTGCCATATTTTTTCGCTAATGTCCCAGTTATTAATCCGCCTACCATAATAGCGAAGGAATCTACTAACCTTAAATATGAAACTGTTTGATCTGACGCTGCAAACGTATCAGCTAATCTAACGTGTAACTGAATCAGTTGTATTACTGAATTTCCACCAATATTAATAATGGCTAAGACAGCCAATAACCAAATGAATAATCCCTTTTCCCATTGTTCATCTTTCTTTATATTATTTCTATGATTGGAACGCTTACTTTTAAATGAATCAAGTTCTAATTCCTTTTTATCTTGATTTTGTGTATCAACCTCTGTTATCATAGGTAAAATTTGTTGTCCACTTGCTGACATTGGTGTTTTGACTTTCAAATCTGCATATGATTCAGGTATGACAAACATTGCAAATATTCCAAACACCATGATCCCGCTACAGATATAAAAAAGAGAACCATCCCAAAATCCTGCTCCTTCTTGGTAAAGGAATCCTGCAGCAGTAATTCCGAGCATATTTCCTAATCCTCCAACAAGTTGAAGATTACCCATAACTTTGCTACGTTCAGCTTCAGAAGTTAAGTCAGCTATTAAAGCTGTCCAAGCTAAGTTACTGCTACTCCAGAAAAATTCTACTACGGTAAAGCCTATAATTATGGCATATCCTGCAGCTCTTAATCCTGAACTTAATCCTAGTGACCGATGCAAGAAAAATATTGCCAAATATCCTGCTGCCGCAAACAATTCTCCAAAAACTATGAGAGAACGTCTTTTTTGAAAATGATCGGATAATCTTCCCCATACTAGAGATTGTCCTAAAATATTTGCTATCATGCTTAAAGTTGCTAATAAGGTCATCTCTGTGTTTGATAAACCTAAGTATTCTTTCAAATATATAGCAAGGAAGAAATAGAATATTCCTCTTCTTAGCATTGTAAGGATTTGAAATGTAGATAATCCATAGAAATGTTTGCGCTCCATTGTTACACCTTTCATTTCAAAAAAATTCTGAACGAATATTAATGTTTTGCTTTGTTGAAATATTGAATGTGAGTAAGCATTTTATGCTATTTTTATCTTTTGCCCAAATCATCATTTTCTGCCCATAGGTAAGTTTTTTATATTCCTCCGTATTTTTAGTTTTGAGGACAATGTTAGGTGACTGTGAAACACTCTAATGGGATGTATTTTGGCTTTTTAGCCTATGCTTTATTCAAAGTCCTCTCACGTTTTATTGACTCCTTTTCGGTGATAAAATGATAGATGTAGAATTACCAGATGGCAACATAATTAAAGTTGAAAAAGGCAAGTCCATCCTTAACCTTGCTGAGCAAATTGGACCTAGGCTCGCTCAATCTGCGTTAGTAGGTAAAGTTGATGGCAAACTTGTTGATTTAAATTTTCCAATCGAACAAAACTGTAAAGCTGAAATTATAACCGACAAATCTGAAGAAGCTTTAGAAGTTTTAAACCATAGTGGAGCTCATATCCTTGCTGATGCAGTTGTTTCACTCTTTCCCGATGCTAAACCAACTATTGGTCCTTCTATTGAACCTGTTGGTTTTTATTATGATTTCTATGTGAGTCAACCTTTTAGTGAGAAGGATCTTGAAAGAATTGAACAAAAAATGCAAGAAATAATAAAAGAAGATTCAGCGTTTACTAGAGAATATAAACCTCGACATGAGGCGATACAATATTACAAAGATGTAGACAAAAATAAGTTCAAAGTTGAGTTATTAAATGAATTTGAAGATGAGGATGTTTCTTTTTATTCTCACCGTCAAGGAAATTTTAAGGATCTTTGTCGTGGTCCTCATATTTCATCTACTAGTCGCATTAAAGCTATAAAGATTACTAGTGTATCATCTGCTTTCTGGAGAGGTGATGCTGAAAGAGAATCGCTCCAAAGAATTTATGGTGTAGCTTTTACTTCTAAAAAAGCTCTTAAGGAGCATCTAACCATGTTAGAGGAAGCTAAAAAACGTGACCATCGTAAACTTGGACCACAGTTAGATCTCTTTGATACTGCAGGAGAATGGGGACCAGGTATGCCAATATTTTATCCAAAAGGGTCTGTTCTTTGGGATATTTTAGAGAATTTCTGGCGAGAACAGCATAAAATTAATGGTTATCAAATTGTTAGAACCCCTCAACTATTCAGAGAAAGTGTATGGAAAACTAGTGGTCACGTTGAATATTTTTTGGAAAATATGTTTCCAGTAGAATTTGAGGGCGAAAAATGGTTCGTTAAACCTATGAATTGTCCTGGGCATATGATGATTTATAATAGGCGTTCTTACTCCTATAAAGAGCTTCCATTAAGACTAGCAGAGTACGGTACTGTTTATCGTTATGAAAAATCTGGCGTGCTTCATGGTCTATTGCGTGTTCGAGGTTTCACTCAGGATGATGCTCATCTCTTTATGCTACCAGAACAACTTGAAGAGGAAATTATGGCAGTTCTTAAAATGGTTGATCATTTCTATACTACCTTCGGTTTCAATGACTGGATATTTAATGTAAGCACTAAACCAGAAAAAGCCATTGGTACGGAAGAAGGTTGGAACCATGCTACTACTTCATTAATGAATGCCCTTAATCGACTTGGAAAACCATATAAAATTAAAAAAGGTGAAGGTGCTTTTTATGGTCCTAAAATTGACATAGATGTTAAAGATGCTATCGGTCGAAAATGGCAACTTGCAACTGTGCAAGTTGATTTCAACCTTCCTGACCGTTTTGATATCAATTACATCGGAGCTGATGGACAGAAACATAGACCTTTTGTCATTCATCGTGTGATTTATGGAGCTGTAGATCGTTTCTTAGCAATATTAATAGAACATTATGGTGGCAAATTACCTATTTGGTTAAGCCCTGTTCAAGCCATTATTATTCCTATAACTGATAGAAATGTCGATTTTTGTGTTGAAATACGTAATATTCTAGAACAAGAAGGATTACGACCAGAGGCCGATTTAGGTAACGACCGTATGGAATATAAAATCCGCCAAGCTCAATTAAAGAAAATCCCTTATATGATTTCCATTGGGGATAAAGAGGTTGAATCTAGAACTTTAGCAGTTCGTACTAGAGATGGAAAAGTCGAATATGATGTAAAGGTAGAAGATTTCGTGAAAATGGTTAAAGAACAAGTCTCTAACTTTGAATAGACTTTTTCTTTTTTCTTTTTTTTGATAGAATAATCTAAACCACACACTGAAGTCTATAAGACTAAAAAGAGAAAGTAAAATAGAGGGAAAAATTATTTATTTAAATTTTGCAAATTCTTCTTGGATATCTGCTAGTTTCAAACCTAGCGAGTCAATTAATACAAAACACCAACCTAACCATAAACTAACAAAACCCTTTGCTCCAGCGTCTACAACTTCTGCTTCTTTTAACACAGGTAATAAGTTAGGAGTATTTTCTAATGATTCTAAAGCTGTTTTGTAAGTTTTAGTAATCATTTCTTCCCAATCTCCATTTGTATTTGCTATTTCTCTAGCCTTATTTGCTGTATCACGAATAACAGTCAAAA
>CAZEQQ010000233.1:0-4850 GCA_964514425.1 uncultured archaeon | reverse complement strand
GTCCTCATATGGAAGAGTGAATGTACCAAAACGAGCATATTCATTTTGTCCAGTCATGAATTGTGATTCACTTACTTCAATTTCTGTGCTCATTAAAGATTGTAAAGATAAAAGGATGCCTTGCATCATACTTGATTCCTTTGCTAATTGACCAATTGTAGCAAAAGATATTCCAGAATCTGCACCCACTGAAATCCAAAGATTATATTGATAGTTTTTTGACATTGTGATAACCTACTATTCTAACCCCACTTAGAGTAACCATTACAATTAAGATAATTCTATTATATTATCTTTTTTATGTTTATAAGTTTAGAGGATAGAGGAAAAGAAGAGGGGGAAAACGTTCCTAGTTTAAAATTATACCAAAGTGAATTATGTTAATTGGTATAAGCATAAAAAATAAATAACATTATAATCTTGAAAGTTTTGGATAAAATCCAAAGGATTAAAATGAAAACTCAAAAAAAAGCTAGAATTAGAAGATTAGTTTTAGATGTTTTAAAACCCCATCAACCCAGAATAGATGTTTTGGCAGCTGCAATAGTTGAGATTGATGGTGTAGACTCTGTAAATATTATACGAACAGAAACAGACAAAAGCACTGAAGGCATCAATGTTACCATTGTTGGCTCTTTACTACAATATGATGTAATAGAGGAAACATTGAGGGATTTTGGCTGTTCAATACATTCAGTGGACGAAGTTGTTGCAGGAGAACAGCTAATCGACACAGTGAAACTGCCACCTGAAGAAGATTTCTAAAAAAAGAGAGGAGATGTTATCGTAAAAAAGATAACACTTTTTATTATTTTTACTTTTTCGCGTTTAAACCTAACTCAAAAGCTTTAAGATTTTGTTCAAGGTATTTAGGAGGTACACGCTTTTCAATTACTGTTTTAATTTCGTCTGCAGAAAGAGGAAAACCTTCAACTGTACATAAAACTCCAAGAAGAACAATATTTTGAGCAAGAGCTAAGCCCGCTTCTAGAGCGATTTTTTCAGCATCAACAGCAACGATTTTAGCATCGAATTTGCTCAAATTTTCATTTATTGTCTCGTGAGCTAAATCAGCAGCTTTTTTGTCTTTCTTCCATGTAACAGGATATAAAACAGTGTTTGAAGTTATAACTGTGCCACCTTCTTTTAAGAATTCCATATAACGAAGTGTTTCGTTTTCTTCTAATCCAATAAGCACATCACTTGATCCAATGGGGATAGTGGGAGAATAGAGTTCAGTTCCTATTTTCAAGTTAGTGATGACACTACCGCCTTTTTGGGCCATACCGTGTACTTCAGAACCTAAAGCATGCCACCCTTTCAGAAGAGCAGCAGCAGCTATGATATCGGATATGGTCAAAATACCTTGACCACCAACACCTACAATAACCATACTATATGTTTCTGTCATTTTAATCACTCCGCTTTAAATATAGCTCCAGAAGGACATAGTTGAGAACACATAGAGCAACCTGTACACATGGAAGGGTCAATAATAGCATATCTTCTACCTTTAGAATTTTCGACTGTACTCCATGAAATCGAGGGACATTGGTATTGTACAACACATATACTACAGCCTGTACATTTTTCTGGGTCAATATTATAAACACCTATTTTAGTTCCACTTCTTCTAAATCTTCTCCACTGTTCATTAGCGCAAATCTTTTTCATGATAAGAACTGTTGGTCCTTTTTGTTCAACAGCTTCTTTAATGATTTCTTTTGAAGCTTCAAAGTCGTATGGATCAAATTCTTTCACCCATTTAACACCTAAACCTTTTGCAGCATCTGCAATTTCTATCTTTTCGATGGGGTTAGGTTGAAAACCGGTCATAGCTGTCATACGATTGTCTAAAACAAGAACATTGAAGTTAGCCTCGTTGTAAACAGCATTAGCTAAAGCAGGTAATCCTGTATGGAAGAAAGTTGAATCTCCTATTATTGCGAATACGGGCATATCCTTAATGACTCTAGTAAAACCATTAGCCATGCCTATTGAAGCTCCCATGGCAAGAATTGTATCTGACACCCAAGGATCAAGGGAATAACAGCCAATATCTGAAGAGAATATTCCTTTATTAGCACGAACAACTTTAGAAAGTTCATAAAAAGCTGCACGATGTTGACAACCTGCACAGAACAAGGGAGGACGGAAAGGAGCAAATGCTTTTGTTTCTTCAACCGCTTTCATGATATTATCAACATTGGCTATTTCACCACCAATAATATTAATCAGAGCTTGGGCGACTAAACGTGTGTTAAGTTCGTGATAGCGTTTAGTTATACCTGTACATTTTCCATGAATCTTGGGAGTAAGATTATTTTGAAGTAACAAAGCTGAAATACGCATTTCAAGATAGTCATCTACTTCTTCAATGAAGATGATGTTTTCTTTATCTTTAGCAAACTCTAGAATACTTTTTTCATCTAGAGGAGCAACTACTCCTAACTTAAGTATAGGAATTGAAACATTTAGAAGTTTTAATGCATCTTTAAGATAAGCATAAGATATACCACTTGTAATTATACCATATTTGTTATCTTCAGGACCTTCTATTTTAGACAGACCACTGCTATGCAGCCATTCCCCTATCTTATTCATCTTCTCTATGAGTTTAGGGTGATTTGCACGAGCTAGCGCAGGAAGACACTTAAATCGAGGAGTTTTGTCAAATTTTCCTTCACGGTATGTTGTTTCATAGGTATTGTATTGTACATCTGCACGAGCATGAGAGATTCTAGTGGTAGTACGTAAAAGAATAGGAGTTTCAAATTGTTCACTAACATCAAAAGCAAGTTTTGTCATATCCTTTGCTTCTTGAGGGTCAGAAGGTTCAAACACAGGGACCATTGCGGATATCCCTAACCAACGAGAATCTTGTTCATTCTGTGAGCTAAAACAATGAGGATCGTCACCGACTACTATTACTAAACCACCTACAGTTCCCATATAGGTCATAGAATAAAGAGCATCAGCAGACACATTCATTCCTACATGTTTACACGCGGTCATAGAACGAACACCACAGATAGCTGCAGCAAAAGCTGTTTCAAGAGCAACTTTTTCATTAGCAGACCATTCTGCATAAAAACCTAATTTAGGCGCAGCTTCATTTAGAGCAACACTAACCTCGGAACTAGGAGTACCAGGATAAGCTGCAAAAACTTGCACTCCTGCCTCAATAGCTCCACGAGCAATAGCTTCGTTGCCTAAAACTAAATGACGCGCTTCTTTATTAGCTATAAGTTCATCTAATCTAGCCATATAAGCACCTTTAGGTAAAAATATAGAGAATTTTAAAAAGCATTTTGGAACGACATCTAAAAATTAGAAAAAACAAAAAGAAAAGTGGAGAAAAGATATTAGTCTAATGTATTACTTGTTTGTTGGGTTTGATAAAGACTGTAATATTTTCCTTTTGCCTTAAAGAGCTCTTCATGTGTTCCAGATTCAATGATTTTGCCTTGATCAAGTACAACAATTTTTGTTGCAGATTTAATCGTACTAAGACGGTGAGCGATAATGATAGAGGTACGCCCTTGGAGCATAAAGTCAATTCCTTTCTGTATAAGAGCTTCAGTTATGGTATCGACAGAACTTGAGCATTCATCAAGTATTAATATCCTAGGATTAGCAAGAATAGCTCTAGCCAGAGAGATGAGTTGGCGTTGTCCAAGAGAGAGTCTTGAACCTCCTTCTTTTACATCAGTGAAGTATCCATCAGTAAGATTAAGAATAAACTGATGAAGACCCAATATTTCACAAATGCGGTAAACTTCATCGTCTGAAATTTCTTTATTCCCAAATTTCAGATTTTCCATGATAGTTCCACTGAAAAGGAAAACATCTTGAGGAACAACAGCAATATTTTTACGTAATATCTCCAAATCTATTTTTCTTATATCCATTCCATCTATTAATAATTCGCCAGTAGTAATGTCATAGTACCTTGATAATAGTTTAGTGATAGTTGTTTTACCTGCACCTGTATGACCAACTAAAGCTACGCTTTGTCCTTGGGAAATAGTTAGATTGATATCATCAAGAACTTTAACATCAGAAGTATAATAAAAATTCACAGACTTCAATTCGATATTACCCTTAATTTCAGAAGGTTTAATGGGGTTAGGATCATTTTTTATGGAAGGTTCTTCATCTATAATCTCAAAAATACGTTCAGCTGCAGCAAAACCACTTTGAATTGCGGTGTAGAAAGTGAATAAGCTAATAATTGGCATAAAGAATTTTCCAGAATAGTCAAGGAACAGATACAGTACTCCAATAGTGATAGTACCTTGTGTAATAGCTGCATATCCACCGTAGATGAGTATAATCACACTGCCTAAAGTAGCAACAACTTGAATGACAGGTAAAAAGAGTGCAGATATTCCTGCTGCTTCAACATTTGCAGAAAATGTTTCTTTGTTTAGCCCGTTAAAGGTTTTAATATTATCTTCTTCACGAGATAGAGCTTTAGTAACTTTTGCACTCGATATAGTTTCTTGAAGATTGGCTGTAACTTTGGCTATTGCTACACGTGTGCGTCTATAAGCAGCTCTAACTCTTTTTTGGAAATAGATTGTTATTATGAGTAAAAGAGGGATAACTGAAAAAGTGAGAAGAGTTAAAGGAACATTATAAGTAAACATTATTATAACAATTGTAACTAACCCTACAATATCAGCAAAAATATCAATTATTCCCGTAGCTAATAACTCGTCTAACGCATCAATATCATTAGTTACTTTAGAAATAGTTCTTCCAGACTCTACTTCTGTAAAATAATCAGAAGAGAGATATTGAAGTTTAATAAATACATCGTTACGAAGACGATTAATAATTCTTTG
>CAZEQQ010000232.1:0-4852 GCA_964514425.1 uncultured archaeon | reverse complement strand
TTATACCTTACCTCATCGTATAGTAAGTTGGATTATAGAAAACTTTCCAATATTTAATCCAATATGGCCAAAAATAGGTAAAATATTGGGTTATGGCGGTAATAAATCTGCTAAAAAGTTTTGGCGAAAATTAAAGGTAAATTAAACCAATCCTACATTTTGAAGTAAGAAGATAAAGTTTCTTGTCCCTTGTATGTACCTTTTGTAGGCTTAACAACAGGTAGATTTCTTTTTTCTAAAAGCTCGATGAAGTTTTGGGTCATTGGAGGTGCAAAACCCGTAAAATGATTATTTATGTAGATATAGCACACTTCAGGCTTTTTTACCTTAAAGGTATATTCAAATTTTTCGAGTAAATTGTTTGTTTCTTCATTTCGATCAATTATTTCTTTCCCTAAGGATATGTCTAAATCATGAGAGCCAATAATTCTCCAATACACAATAGATTTCTTTACTTCTTCAAATATTTTGAAAGGGAGGTAAGGTAAAAATGAGCTTACCATTCCTACATCATAAGTATTAAGCAAAGCATAAAGTTCATCAGTATACCAACTTTCATGACGTAATTCAACAACTAATTGATACTTATCTAAAGGAAACATATTGAAAAATTGTTCTAACTCTTCAATTTTCTTGAATTTGTTTTCAAAACTTGGAGATAATTGTAGAACTAATGGTCCTATATTTTTATCTAAAGGTGCCATAACATCAAGGAATTCGTTCAATTTTTCTTTTGTGTGAGCTAGATTATTAGCCAGAGAGATTATTTGTGGTATTTTGGCTGTTATGATAAAATCTTTGGGAAGGGATTTCTTCCACCTTTCCACTGTTTCCTTTTTTGGTATATTATAATAAGTTGAATTTATTTCCGTTGTTGCAAATTTCGTTACATAATAATCCAACAACTCTGTTTGTTTAATTTTTGGAGGATAAAAACCTCCTTTTAATGTATGCCATGAATCATAATTGAATCCGGTACAACCGACATAAATTTTTGTGTTCAAGGTCATTTTATCGTCAGTATTGTGTACAGTTTTTGTTTTATAAAGTGTATTTTTTTCTAAGTTCTATTGCGGATAAAACTATCATAAGTTATTTTAATATTCTTTCCTATTTTTAAATGCCCAATAGCCTCTTGAGAGAAATGGACTTTCCATTTTTCTCAACAATCTTTTTTTGTGCGGTCGTATAGATAAATTTTAAATGGTAGATGTTAAACAACGATTAGTTCTAATTGGAGGATTCATAATGGATGCGTTAGACAAACTCCGTAAGCATATGCTAGTTGATGGTTTTGAAATTGTCCTTGATTTACAAGCTAGTCAAGGTTGTTATATAGTTGATAGGAAAACTGGTGATAAATATCTTGATTTCTTTTCCTTTTTTGCGAGTTCGCCTTTAGGAATGAATCACCCTGATCTCGTTAATGAAGAGTTTTTGAAAAAATTAGCTTTGGCTAGTGTTAACAAACCTAGTTGCTCTGATTTTTACTCTGATGAGATGGCTGATTTTGTTGACACCTTTAGTCGTGTTGGTATTCCTTCTTTTCTACCTAATCTTTTCATGATTGATGGTGGAGCTTTAGCTGTTGAAAATACTTTAAAAGCTGCTTTTGACTGGAAAGTTAGGAAAAACTTTAAGAAAGGTTATTCATGGGAAAAAGGTTCAAAAGTTATTCACTTTGAGCAAGCTTTTCATGGTCGTAGTGGCTATACATTAAGTATTACTAATACTGCAGACCCTAGAAAAACACAATATTTCCCTAAATTCACTGATTGGCCAAGAATTAGTATTCCTAATATCATCTTCCCACTCGAAGAAAACTTGGAGAAAGTTAAAGCTGCTGAAGAAAGAAGTATCGCTCAAATAAACAACGCAGTTTATACACACAAAGACGACATTGCAGCAATTATTATTGAGCCTATTCAAGCTGAAGGTGGAGATAATCACTTCCGTCCTGAATTTTTCTGGGCTTTACGTAAAATAGCTGACGAAAATGATATTATGTTAATCTATGATGAGGTTCAAACAGGAGCCGGAATGACAGGCAAATTTTGGGGATTTGAACACTTCGGTGAAAAAGGTAAACCTGACATTATAAGTTTTGGAAAGAAAATGCAAATCTGTGGAATTTTAGCTTCAGATAGAATAAAAAATGTAGATAAAAGCGTTTTTGAGGAATCTAGTCGAATTAACTCCACTTGGGGTGGAAACATAACCGATATGGTTAGAGCTCAAAAATTCTTGGAAATCATTGAAAGAGACAATTTAGTAGAAAATTCAGCTAAGCAAGGAGACTACCTTATCAAGCAAGTATATGAATTACAATCCAGTCATCCTGATATTGTCTCCCAAGCGAGAGGAAAAGGTTTGATGATCGCTTTTAGTTTACCTAATGCCCAAATGAGAGATAAAATCATTAAAAAAGCTTACGATAAAAAAGTCATTATTCTACCTTGTGGAAACACTTCTATTCGCTTTAGACCTCCTTTAATCATTGAAGAAAATGAGATTGATAAAGGAATGGATGTGCTTAGAGAAGTAGTAAAAAACGTAAATAACTAATCTTAATTTCTTCTTTTCCCCTTTTTATTCATAAAAAACAACTTTACCTTTTCTTACTTCTCTTTTTTTCAAATTCTTAACTATTCTAAAGATTGTTTTCGCTGTTTGCTAATTATTTTCTGTTTAATTCTGTATACCGATTGATATATATAGCTCTTTTCTTACCTCACTCTAACATAAATTATGTAATATTAAGCATAGTAATATGCTAAAGTATTAACAAATAAAATGGTGAATAAGATGCCTTTAGTCGAATGTGTACCAAATTTTAGTGAAGGTAAAAGACAAGAAATTGTTGATCAAATCGTAGAAACAATGGAAAAAGCTGGTAAAATTATCCTTTTAGATTCTAGAATGGATGGTGACCATAATCGAGCTGTAATTTCCTTTGTTGGAGAACCAGATGAATGTGTAAAAGCTGCTTTTGCAGGATGTCAAAAAGCTGCCCAATTAATTGACATGGATCAACATAAAGGAGAACATAACCGTTTCGGTGCTACTGATGTTATTCCATTTATACCTTTATCGGGTATAACTATGGAAGAATGTGCTACATTAGCTCGTGATTTAGCAAAAAAGATAGGTGAAGAACTATACATACCTACTTATTGTTATGGAGATGCAGCATTAAAGCCCGAACGTGAGGTGTTACAAAAGTTTAGAACCAAGAGTTTTCAATATGAACAATTGAAAGATGCAATACGAACTAATCCTGACTATGAACCAGATTTTGGGCCAAAAGAACTTGGAAAAGCTGGTGCAACAAATGTTGGAGTCCGCCAAATACTTATTGCTTACAACATTGATCTTGACACTACAGATATCACTGTTGCGGCCAATATAGCTCGATCTATTCGTTTTTCTGGTGGTGGTATGCGCTATATTCAAGCTGGTCCCGTAGAAATGAAAGAAAGAAATTGTGTTCAAGTTTCGATGAATATAACAGATTACAAAGGCTCTCCTATACACAGAGTTTTTGAAATAGTAAAAAGTGAGGCTGCACGTTATGGTGTAGGTATCAAAGGTACTGAAGTCTATGGTATGGTTCCTGTTGATGCTTTACTTGATGCTGCAGAACATTACTTACAGTTGAATACTTTTGATAGAAAACAAATTATAGAAAAAAGGATTTATGAATAATAGGTGACAAATATGGCAGAAGAATTAATTTATATGAAAATAACAGAATTTTTAGACAAACTTGCATCTAATGAACCTGCTCCTGGAGGTGGTTCAGCAGCTTGTGTTGCTGGAGCTATGGGTGCAGCATTAGGTTCTATGGTAGCTAATTTAACTATTGGTAAAGCTGGCTATGAAGAACATGATGAATTTTTCAAAGAAAAAGTCCAAAAGACTGAAGAATTGAGACAACTATTAACCGATTTAGTTGACCAAGACGCTAATGCTTTTAGCGGTGTTATTGACGCATTTAAAATGCCTAAAGACACTGATGAACAAAAAGCTGCTCGTTCTGCTAAAATCCAAGAAGAGTATAAAAAAGCTGCAGAAGTTCCAATGGATACTTGCATAGCGTGTAGAAAAGTTATTGATCTCCATCTTGAAATGGGAACAAAAGGTAATAAAAATGCTCTTTCTGACATTGCAGTAGGTGCCCTTTGCGCATTAACAGCTCTCAAGTCAGCTGCTTTAAATGTCAATATAAACTTACCTGCAATAAAAGATCAAGATTTTGTCGCAGATTATAGGAAGAAATTAGATGAATTACTCGAGGGTGTAGAACAAAAAGTATTCAAACTCGTCGAAGAAATATCATCAACTTTCTAATTTAATAAGAAGAAATTTTTCCTTCTTCTTTCTTTTCTTTTTCATTTTCCTTTCTTTTTTTGTTTACTAACATTTCGAAGAATTCAAATAAAGACCTAAAAACTTTATTTTAATGATAAACGGGGATAAATTGAGCCATAAATTGTTTGCTGTTGACGACCTTATAAAAGGTCTCTCTGACCACAAATTAGGAGCTGTTCTTATCCCTATATTTCCTAAAGAGAGGAAAATTTTACTCACTCTTCGCTCTTTGAATCTTACTAATCATCCTGGACAGATAGCTTTTCCTGGAGGAAAATATGATGAAGAAGATAGTTTTCTTATTAATACGTGTTATAGGGAAACAGAAGAAGAAATTGGGTTAAAAAAAGAGCAAATAAGGATAGTTGGAAGATTAAGCCCCATTCAAACGCACACTAAATTCCTTATTTACCCCTTTGTTGGACTTATTGAAAATGGTTTTACGATTAATATTAACTCTGATGAAGTTGAAGAAATCTTT
>CAZEQQ010000231.1:0-4869 GCA_964514425.1 uncultured archaeon | reverse complement strand
AACTGCAAAAAATGAAGATGACAAGAATCTACTAATCTATACAACAATAGCAGACAAGAAACAACCTGTCATTAAATATAACCTCTTAGATGAAGGAGGAATTCTAAGACAAAAACAAGTTAATGAAATCTTGGCTAAATATGGAGAACAGTTGATAAAATTCACCCTTCCTTTACCTATTCTATACACATATGGTAGAATTGATGGAACAATTTCTATTTGTGGGTCAAATATTTATCCTCAACGCTTACAGAAAGTTTTACTACCCTATTATTCTATAATTGAAGACTTTAAGTTAAGGAAAGAAACAACCAAAGAAGGTATACCTTTTCCTTTAATCGAACTCTTAGTTGAACAGAAGAATCTGAACAAAATAAATTCTGTTCATCTAGAACAGCAATTAGCAGAAGACTTGTACAAAGCGAAGGTCTATTACAAAGAATTGGTCTCTAATGGCATGGCTGGACCTCCAAAAGTGGTAGTTCACACACATCAAAATTATCCGTATGAAGTAGGGGACAAAATTAAACGGCAATATGTTTTTAAGGAAACTAAAAAAAGTGAAATTAACTTAAATTAGAGGTATACTATGGCAGCTTTTGGATTATACAATTTACTCTTATTTTTTGTTGCTCTTATTGCTTATGGAATAAGTATCTTCATTCTTGTTAGAACTTATAGACGAACAAAGTTTATTTCTCATTTGTTATTAGCAGTTAGCTTTTGTTCTTTTTTTATTTCTTCACTAATTAGATTTGTAGTCTCTTTCATAACTGATTTACAAATAGCTCAGTTGTCTTGGAGCTTTATGAATACATTTAGCATACTAGGGATACTATTGATATTTTATGCTTTTATGATCATACGGTTCAATAAAATACCTGTGATAGCCAATTTAGTAAGTTTTTTTTCAGGAATGCTCATTGTTGTTTTAGCTGATGATAATTATAGAACACTAACATACAATGAACAACAATCTGTCTGGACTAGTCAGTATACGTTTATTGTTCCAATACTTATGCTACCTATGCTAATATTTTTCATAATCTCCTTTATTCTACCTTTGGCTGCAAAATTTGCTAAAGATACGAAAGGGAAAGTGAAAGGACAGTTTTTAAGTCAAATTTTTGGTTTTTCAGTAGTTATTATTTGGGCTGTATTAGCAGGATTTACAGGTGTTCCCGCCTTAAGTTTCATGCGCCCATTTATGCTACCTTTAGGGTGGATGATTTGGTCGATTACGCTATTCTTTGATCCCTTTAATATCATGTTTTCTAATGCTAAGATAAAACAAATAATACTTACGAATAAAACAGGTTTACCTTTCTATACTTACTCTACTAAAAGTGATCAACAAAATCAACAACAAGATGAAGAGTATTCTTCAATTTTAGAAAGTGGATTAATTTCTGGAATAACAAGTGCGTTAGAAAGAATGGCTGGAAGAACTTCTAAATTAACCTCCATAGCGTATCAAGATGAAGTGATAGGGTTAACAAAAGTCGATGATCTGAATGCATTCGTAATTGGGGAAAGATTTGATAAAACATTAGAAACAATGTTAAACTTTCTTCTCTATGAAATACAACAGCACCTTATTCTAAAGGAAAACATTACTGCTGACTTCATTAATCTAGATGAATACATTAATGATGTCCTTAAAGAAATGATAGAACGTGAGTTAAGAAGAGTTTTAATCATATAACCTCCTACTTTCAATTGGGATTAAACATCCCATAATTTTTTTCTTTTTCCATTTTTCTTTCAGTGATTGTTTCTATTTCATATTTAATTTAGAATCCACACAAAATTTTCAATTGTATAATTACTTACTTTTTGAACCCATTAAAGTAATTCTAACATAAATATCTTTATCCTCGTCGTTTTTCATAAGACCTGTAATGTAAATGGTTTCATAATCTCTAATCTGCTGTTCTTTTAGTGTTTCTTCAAGTTGTAGTTCATCCATAGTTTTTTTATCCATAGACCAGAAAGTGGGTAGAATCTCTGGATCGTAGCTGTAGCCTCTGTTCTTTAAAATAAGTAAAATCATCTCAAAAGTAGCTGTTAAAGGAACTTCAATCTCTTCAATAGGCGTTGAGAAGGTTCCACAAAGTAAACAATTCGTTTTTGCAGGCTTCTCGAAATAGAAAAATTTTCCGATTAAACCATTATAAATTGTATATTCCGCGTTCACAGAACCTAATTGTATGCCTTTTCTATCGTGTAATATCTTTAATGCTTCTTGTGATTGGATAGAGGCAATAACAGCATTAATTGTTATTATCGTAGGGTCTTTTTGATCAACCATTTTAACAGCTTCATCTAAAGAGAAAAGAGATGTATCTGGAAAATACTCTTTTACAAGATCATTTGCATACTCCAATACAATGGCCATCTCATCTTTTTCATATGTTTCTGGAGGTCGGTTAAATTTTGATTCGAAATATAATTGCCCTTTCAAAAGACAATGAGAGCGTTTTCTTGGCGTTCCCACTAAAGTGCAGGCCGCAAGAGTTTCTCGTTCTCTTTCTGGTTGTGGGTCACACTGTAAACAAGCATTGATATTGGGGATATAAGTGTATATATGACCATAATAGGTTTGGGTACCACCATCTATTAATGGTTTCTTGAAGTGAACAGCTCGTCGTGTTAATTCTGTTCGAGCACCAACAGAATCTAATCCTGAAATGTAAAGATCAGCAGTAGCATAAACTGTAGGGTCAACATCTTCCAAAGCAGAATAATGCCAGATATAATGACAATGAGGATTAATCTTTAGTAAGGTTCGAGCTGCAACTTTAGCTTTAGGTTCACCCTCATCAGCGTCACTAAAAAGTATCTGTCTATTGAGATTAGAATGCTCGATGACATCAAAATCTATTAAGTGTAACGTCCCTACTCCTGCCATTGCAAGATTCTTGGCCACCTCTGTTCCCAAACCTCCTACACCTGCAATAACTACAACAGATTCCTTTAGCGCTTTTTGATTCCAGCCTGGCAAACGTAATTGTCGATCTAAACGTTTTATTTCTTCTGTATCAAATGTATCATCAAAAAAATTTGATTGCAGTTCCTTTCTTTCACTTTTCATAACTTCACAGCTTCTTAATTGCTATGATTAAACATTATGTTCTTAATAATAAAACTTTACCTCAATTTTCATTTCATAATAAGGAAAAAAAGAATGAAAAGTAACATTTTTAAAGAGTACAAATTAGGTTGTAGTAGCACAAACTTGCTATGCCAGATAGCATCTAACTGCGAGTTGGATGTTCAGGAAAGTTAAGCTCGGTTGCGTATAATGTTGTACTAAGTTTCGAGAGAACTTGGGAACCGTTTTAAGCTGCATCTCGATGCGGTCAAAGCGCCGAAGTAACACCCAGACTCATTCCGAACCTGGAAACATAGCCAAGTGCAAATTATTTTTTTACTCCCATTTTTGCCTTTTTAAAATAAGGTTAGTGCATCCCTTTTCGAAAATTAAAAAATGAAAATAGGTATTAGAAACTTTATTCAACTATTTTGTCCTTTTTTGTCAAAACATCTTTTTCTGGTAAAAATATAGTTATTTCCGTTCCTTGAGGTTCATTAACTTTAACCTCAATCCTTCCTCCATACCTTAATGTTGCGCTTCTTACAATAAGCAAACCTAAACCCAAACTTTTTCTGCTATATTCTTTCTCTTTGTCAAGATATTCTCCCATTAGATTTTCTACTATTTCTTTATTCATTCCTTTTCCATAATCTTTTATTGTGATTGAATATTCAGAATCGCTTTGTTTTAATTCAAATTCTATAATTTCTGTTTTTGAATGCATAATAGCATTACGAAGTAAATTGTCTAAGATTGAATGCAAAGCATGATCCGCATAAACTTCTAGTTCCCCCTTTACTAATATCTCTATTTTAGAATCTTGGTAAGAATCTATCAATTCCTTTAGTATCTCATTTACATTAACCTTAATTTTAGATTTATCTTGTCTTTCTACATATTCTAGTTCTCTCATCCTTTCTATTAGTTTTCCACTCTTTTCTATTGCTCTCATAACTGTGTCTAAATCTTTTTCATCTTTTTTTTCTTTGAAAAATTCTAAGTAACTCGACATTTTTATTAATTCATTCATTAAATCGTGTCTTAAAATATTATTAATGTTTCTTAATCCTTCGTTAAGATATTCTATTCTGTGAGTATAGTCCCTTAGTTGATCTCTTTGTTTACTGTTTTTTAATGCTATTGCGCACAAATCACCGAAAGACTGCACTGTTTCAGCGTCTTCAAACGTAAAGTCAGTAGGTTTATTAGCTAAACCTATCAACCCTTCAGCTTTTCCATCAATTATTAAAGGTGCAAATAAGACATTTTTTAGGTATACATGTCCTTTTGGTAAATAATCCATCCATTTGCTCTTACTAAAACTATTATCATACGCTGCCTTTAAAGTTCTATATGCTTCTTCTCTTAATCCTCTAATTGGCATAGGAAGAGATTCGTCTACTGTACATGGTAATCCTCCCGCATCTAAAAATAACAGTTCATTTTCTTCCCCATCTTCACTTAAAAGTGCAACATAACCCGAAACAGCGCCTGTTAACTTTTTACAACTATC
Organism: uncultured archaeon; assembly: GCA_964514425.1. GTDB lineage: Archaea > Asgardarchaeota > Heimdallarchaeia > Heimdallarchaeales > Heimdallarchaeaceae > CAZEQQ01. The sequence continues at coordinate 259 of CAZEQQ010000231.1, read as the reverse complement.
AAAAATAATTTTAGCTGTTTCTTCGAAAGATTTTAAGTATAAAACCGCTTTTGTCGCATTTAATACCTCCTCTAACTTATTTTCAGAAACTAGAGTGTTCATAAGCTCTTCTCTCTTTATTCATTTTAAAACTTATGTTCGTAAAATATATAGCCTCTCTTAATAATTTTACTAATTTAGAACGATTCACTAAAAAAGGAAAACTATTTATAGTAAAAAAGAGTTAGTTTTTAGTGTAGTGTTATTCTTGAATTGATTT
>CAZEQQ010000230.1:0-4882 GCA_964514425.1 uncultured archaeon | reverse complement strand
CTGACAAATCGCGTATTTTAAATCCTTTGATGAATATATCACCTGATTCAGCGTAATCTAAAGCACCAATGAGATTCAAAAGTGTAGTCTTTCCGGAACCTGATTGTCCTGTTATAGAGACAATCTCACCTTCTTCAATTGTTACATTAACATCATTTAAAGCAATAACCTTGACAGCTCCAATTGTGTAGGTCTTACGGACATTTTTTACACTAATTATACCTGTATGTTCTTCTGTCTCAAAATGTGGTTCTTTTTTACTGCTGAATAACATTTGGAACAATCTCGTGAAAGTCTTTATTTAGTTTTTGCATCAAACCTTTTTTTGAGTGAGGGGAAATAGTCCGCCCAAATCTCCTCCAAATTAATATCGAAAAGAATACAAAGATGTAAAAATAAAGAAAAAATGTCTCCAAACTCTTTTTTTAATTCTTCACTAGGGGTTTTTCTATGTCCAATGCTCTCAGTTTTGTAGCCTGTCCTAAAAAGAATGTGCTTTGCCAGTTCTCCTAATTCCTCGATAAGATGAGTGAAAACTTCAGGAGGCGTAAATTCTAACCATTTTTGCTCTTCTAAAAACAATTTGAATTCTTCCTGTAAATCCTCTATTTCCATTTTATCTACCTAAAGTATTTTAGTTGTGAGTGTACGCTCATTTATACTAGATTTACAGATAGGACATTCTTCTTTGATTTTTAACCACTGTAACAAATGTTCTTTATGGGCCATATTATCACAACTTGGACAAATAAGAACTTCGTCTCTAACTTTAATGAAACCATTACAAACAGTACAGAAACTATGCATCTTTCTACAATTTGGACAAGGATCACTCGTTGATTGTATGGTAAAACCACAAGAAAGACAGTTGAGTTTTTTAGCTGGCAAAGTAAGTCTTTTTGAGATTACAAAACGGTTAGGGGATATTTTGCCTTTATAATATCCCATTGCTAAAAGCATACAAATCTTCTTAAAAATGTCAGTTGGGCGAATATTTAACCTCTTTGTTAGATTCTCCAGTCGGATATTTTTAGAATTAGTTCTTTCAATCTCATTTACAAGATTTAAAAATGATTTATCTAAATCAGCTAACTCCTTAGTAGGTAAAAACTCTTGGAAATTCATTACTTTGATCAGTTTTCCTTTTTGGTCAAATGTTAATAATCCCGAACCTGCTAGTTCGTAAATGATGTTCAAACTTGCAACAGGTGATTTTTCCCAATATTTTTCAATTTCCTTAACATTTGGGGTAACATTTGAGGTTATGTATCCGTATATTTCAATATAGTGAGGTGGAAAAGAATCTAATTGTGAAAGAGGGGGAAAAATAGGAACAACTTCAGGATAAAGTTTTCCGCTTACTATTCTTCCTTGAATTAATCCTTTTCCTAAGAAAGCATAAAGTTTCTCTTTTGCAATCGATTTATCAATACCGAGAGCTAAGGAAACGTCTTTTACACTAACTTCATTTTTTGAGATGACCATACCAAGAACGATCTTTTCCCACTGTTCAAGAGCTCCTTCTTGTGTACGACTGAAACTTTTAACTTGTTCAAGAATAAGTGTTTTTTTGTGTAAAGTTCCAGAAATGAACCCTTCTAACATAAGATTAATGATTGCTTCAAGTACTGCCTCTTGTTCTCTATTCACAATCTTTGAAAGCTCTGATATTTTAATTTCTGAACGAGTTGAGAGTAACCCTAAAATAGTTTCATAATTGATAAATGATAAAGCAGCAACTTCCTCGATGGTACGAGTAGGAGAAAATTTAGGGATTTTTAAAGGAACAATAAGTTTATTTTCAGTGAAAACAGTTTGAAAAGTACCTTTTGCAGTAAAAATGGCTAATATTTCAAGTATTTCCTTAATTTCTTTTCCTAAAAATGCAGAAAGTTCAATTAAACTAATCTCTTTCTTAAGAATTACATAACCAACAATGAGTTTTTCTTCTATTGCTAAAGTATTTAATTCTCTTATATCAGGAGAAATAAGATATCTCCTAATATTGACATATACTTCGCTATTACCAAAAAATTTAGAGGATAAAGATAAGGAAACTTCAACTTTTCGGTATAAAATTATTGTCGATAATTGTAAGAGCATCTCTTTCTCAGGTATTTTAGTGAGTTTAGAAACTTCAGAGAGGGAAGCTGTGCGAAGCATCATAAATGCACCAATAAGAAAGTGATCTTTGTTAGATAATTCTAGAGGCTTTGAAGGTACCCACAACCATTCAGAAATAATAGTTTTTGAAGTAACTTGGGCATGAATCATCCCAAAAAAGTTAAGACTAAAGAGGTACTTCAATAATTCTTCTTTCTTCCACTTAGTAACATTAAGCAGATCAGAAATAGTTGCTTCTTTTGTGGGGATTAATAATCCAAATAATATAATTTGTTCCTTGTTTAAGCTATTTTCTTTTATAATTGGATATTTATAGATATTAGTTACAATAAATTTGTTTCCCGTATACTTTCCATGTAAAATCTTTTCTTCAATGAGAAAATCAATATAGGCTTTTAGATGTTCTTTAAGTCCTAATTCTTGAGAAAACTCTTTTGCAGAAAAATTTATCTCTCTATAAAGGTAAAGGTAATTTAAAATATGCCCCCTCATCGCAGAAGAAATCTTGCTCTTTGGTGCATTCAAATTGTAAACATCTACTCTTTCCGAACTCAGGTTAATCAACTCTAATTTCTATTACCTATTGTGATATCATTATTTATTAACCTTCTCAATTTAAAAAAAATAAAGTATAAAAAAAGAAAGAAAACAAGATAAACCTTGTTATGAACGTTCTAAATACATTTCATATTCCCATTCTAGCTCTTCTTCTAAACCTAATTCTTTAGCTTTGAGATACTCATTAAACTCTTTACGTTTAGTATTAAGGAATATTTGAAGCAATTCATCTCCAATGCATTTTTTGACAAAGTCGCTTTTTTCTAACAAATCTAAAGCATTACCTAAATCTTCAGGAAGTTGTGTTATACCCATTTCTTTCCTTTCTTCTTCTGAAAGATTCTCAATATTCTTTGTTGTTGGCTTGATAGGCTCAATCTTATTTTTCATTCCTTCAAGTCCTGCAGCTAAAAGTAAAGCAGAGGCAAGGTAAATATTTGTAGCACAATCTGCTGCCCTATATTCTATTCTTGCATTTTTTTCATAACCTGGAACACGAATTAAAGCTGTTCTATTACCTACACCCCAAGAAACGTAAACAGGAGCTTCATGTCCAGGGACTAAACGTTTGTAGGAGTTGGTTGTTGGATTTAAGAATGCAGTCATTTCATTTGTGTATTTTAAAATTCCTCCAACGAACCAATGAAGTTCATCACTTAAACCTTTTTCAGCATCAGAAAAAATATTTACACCATCTTTGGTAATGTATTGGTGAACATGCAAACCTGATCCAGCTTGATCATGAAAAGGCTTAGCCATATATGTGCAGAAAATACCTTCAAAAGACGCTTGGGCTTTTGAGATAAGCTTTGTTGTTTGAACATTATCTGCATGACGTAGAGCATCATCAACTGTAAACTCAATCTCATGTTGACTAATTCCACATTCATGATGAATTGTTTTTACACCAATACCCATATCTAACATATCATCACTAATAGCACGACGAACATGTGCATAAGTGTCAAAAGGCAGAGTGTCCATATAGAGTGCATTTTCGATAGGTTCAATATCTGAATCAACAAAAAACCATTCCAATTCAGGTCGGGTTTTGTAATCTAATCCTAACTCTTTTGCTTCTGCTATTATCCTTTTTAGAATGCCTCGAGGACAGGCAGGATGAGGCTTACCTTCATTATCGTAGAAGTCACAAATGAAACGAGCTGTTCGATTATCCCAAGGGAGAACATTAAAAGTACTAAGGTCAGGAATAGCTCGCATATCACTCTGTTCAGTAGTTAGAAAACCTAATGAAGAACCATCAACACCTGTACCTTCCTTCATTTCGTCCCAAATTGAAGAAGGAAATTCTACCATCTTAAAATCGCCAAATATAGTAGTAAACTGGAATTGAATATAATCTATTCCTTTTTCTTCGAAAATTTTTTTGAAGTCTGTCATTTTAATCAACTATAAATATCGCTGAATCGTTCAACAATTTTTAGGTTTAAAGATTTTATGTTAAGACCTCACATCTAAAAAAACATAATGAATAATTTATCAGAACTAAAAGATTAAAAAACTCACATAAATTGTTCGATGATGATACCAAACGCTTTTTGGCTAACAACAGGAGTAGGCGAGTCCGATATATCTGAATTAGTAGCATTAGACTTAGCATTAATGGAAGCAGGAATAGGTTATCAAAATCATATCTGTGTATCATCAGTTCCACCAGTAAACGAAATATTTCCGAAAATAGATAAAGTAAAAGGAATAACTTCAGTTAAATATCAGAAAAAAGAAATAGTTATACCTAGCTCAACTTTACTTTATGTTGTGAGAGCAATGAAATCAGGGAAAAAGGGTGAAAATATCGCTGGTGTCATTGATCTGGTAAAAATACTAACGAGTGAAAAAAACACCTCTTCTTGTTTATTAGCTTATGAAAGCACTGGAGAAGAGTTAAACCAAGTAAAGGAAAGTGCCCGTAATGGGTTGTTAGCATTAGTTGAGAGAAGAGAAGCAAAAATCGATAGTGGGTGGGGTGAAAAAGGTTTCAAAACAGTAACCTCATCTCTACATATTACAAAAAAGTTTGGGTGTGCTTCAGCATTTGTCGTTTTTGACCCCTTTAGTTTTAAGAGTATTAGTTCTCCTAATGTATAAGCATATTTCTCTTACAAGGAAAAACATTAAAAAAACTCTTGAACAACAAAGACATAAAGAATAAAAATACTTTAGAAATATCCAGTCAAGA
>CAZEQQ010000229.1:0-4885 GCA_964514425.1 uncultured archaeon | reverse complement strand
CTGCATGGTGAAGTTCATGCATAGCATAATATATTAGTTCTCTTTTATCTTTATGATATAATCCAGAACCAAAATTAATCAGTGCATCTCCATCCGATACTATCCCTATATCATAGCCAATGTTAGCATACAAAGTTACTGCTAAAGACTTATTTTCGGGGAGGTATTCTTGTAATTCTATCAATGCTTTTTCTACTTCTTCTTTTTCTTTTTCTATGTAGGTCTTACATTCTTTGATTCTATGAAGATGTTTTTCTCCTTTTTCTTTCTCTTCTTCTAGTATATTTATCCAAAATTTTTCTATCGTTTCATCTATCATTCTTAGATTAACTGCATGAAGGTATGTTTTTTTAGCTGCAGGATGGAGTACTAATTGCTTCATACATTTTTCTTTTTGTTCATTCAAAAAATATTCTTCTACCAAGTCTAAAAATGTTAGATCTATAATTATTGTGAGATTATCTAGTTTAAATTTCATAAAAGCACCTCAATGGTATTATCAATTCGTGTATGGCTATTTAGGGAAATTATTTTTGTTTTTTTCTGTTATCTGATTGATGATGGCATCAATTTCTTTTTTATACTCTTTATTCTTCTTGTTTACTATTTTTTTTGTTAATTTTGCTATTTCTTCTTCCTTTTCTTTTTCCATGTTAGGTATTTTACAATGTGCTAATATCCTTTGCGTATAGGCTATTCTGTGTCCTCTTCTTGCTCCTTCCGAGAGATAATATTTTCTAAAAAATGAACTATTGAGATACCCTAACAAAAAATAAGGATCTATTGTCAATGGTATTATGACATTCACATCTCCAGAAGGATATAGTGGTTGATTTATTAGACTAAATCTATTATTTTTACTTCTGTCAAGAGTTGGAGTAACAATTTTTTCTTTTTTTAGCATCTTTTTATACTCATTGAAATTTCTGAGAGCTTGCCAGTTGAACCATTGCTTATTTGACGGTAAATGTCTATTACTCATTGGTTCTTTAAACTCTAATATTTTATTATAATACTTCGGATATTTTTGCTTTAATTCTTCTTCTTCCTTTATCACTTCATCGAATAAAAGATAACTTGTATATCCTTCTGTCCAATACCCTTTGCAATTTTTTGCTTTAATAAAAGGATAAACTACTTCAGAACTATGATATTGTTCAGTATTTTCGTATTCTTCTAATTTAAAAGCTTGTTCAAATCCTGAAACCATTCCTACCCCTACAAAAGCTAGTTCCTTTAAAAGTGTATAATTTTCCATAGCTACTGCTTTATGTGTTGACCATACTAATGATGTTCTGTCATTCAGCTCTTTCCTATGGTACTCGAATAAACTATTGCTTTTTTCCTGTTTCATGCTTTTCAATGCTTGTTTCCGTATATTGCCTAATGGAGCTTTTTTCCCTTTTAGTTTTATAATTCGAGTAGGTGTATTTTTGATTTCTTTATTTGTCTTAATGTACCTGAATATTACTGTTTCAGGGTTCTCTCCTATGAATATTCTTACTTCGTCTAGATCTATTATAGTGTCAATATACCCATTTTCTAGTAATTTTTCTCTCACATATTTTGCATGTGTAGCATAAAAAAACCCATAAGGAACTATGTAAATTATTTCTCCTTCCTCTTTCAGTAGATCAATTGATTTAAGAATAAAAGCATAATATATATCTGATTCTTTTGTTTTCGTTATTGTTCGTACCTTTTCTTGTACTTCTTCAGGAAGGGAATTATAATGGAGATAAGGTGGATTACCTATTATCACATCATATCTTTTTTTTGTTTCCCATGACAAAAAATCTTCATTAACTACTTTAACCCCTTTATACTTGTTTGAACAGTAGTTTACAAATTCTTCATTCAATTCTATTGCATCTATATTTCTGTATCCTTGGGCAACTAAACACTCCAAAAAAGCTCCTTTCCCACAACCTGTATCTAATATTGCAGTATCTTTTCTATCTTTCACTAATTCTACCATCATTTCAACAATTTCTGTTGGAGTTGCAACAAAAGATATAGGTTTTTCTACTTTTTCCATTTCTTTCTAAGGTAATATTCTTCTATTCCTCATAAAAATTCCTATTCTTTTTTATCTATTATTTTCGATTGAAATTTTCTTAATATTTGTGACACTTTTTTTGATTAGAATGCAAAACTTATAATTTATTTTCATTATGCCTTTATTTGGTATATAATGCAAAATGCTCTTAGTTGTTGGGTGATGAGCGTTGGAGGTCCTACTCTTTTCTCTTACTCTAACGATGATGAAAAACTTGATGAACAACTATGGGATGATTTTTTTAAAAAATCATTCTATAGAACAAACAGCATTAGCACTTATTATTTTAGTCATTGCACAATTTGCTTATGCACTGATCGGATTTGGATTATTATACCCTCAAAAGAAAGAAGAGTAAATTATAATATTTGAAAGAGTTTCTAAATCTTATTTTTTTAAAGTCTTCTGTTCTCTTTCCTTTTGTTCTACCTCTAACTAAAACAAAAGTTTTACATACTAACTTCTCTGAAGTGAGATTCATTTATTAAAATTAAAAAAAGAAAGTGGTGAGTTTATTCGAGTTTTGCACCACAAGATTCACAGAATTTTGATGTTTCTGTTGCCGTGTTACCACAATTATGGCAAAACTTCTTTTTCGCGGGAGCTGAAGAGCCAGTGCTTGTTTGATCAGTAGCTTGTCCTTGACTTTGAGGAGCATAGCCTGCTTGAGGAGCATAGCCTGCTTGAGGAGCATACCCATAAGTGGGTCTAGAAAGAATTTGGTAATTTGAATCAGAAGGATAACGGCTAATAATGTTATTAGCTAAATTACTGAATCCTACAAGCATTATTATTGTTCCAATTAGTCCAAGGAAGAAGGACAGGATAAAACCTAGTTGTATGTTGTCGGGTCCATCTATTCCATGTAATTCTCCCCATGTTTTCATCCTTGAGGTAAATTCAAAGAAGTAAATCACTCCTACAATTGAAGGTATAAATGCAAAGAATGCACCTATTATAGTAAAACACATCACAATTGTTATGATCATCATTTTGAAGTAACCATTAAGTTTTTCACTTGCTTCTAGGAGTAAAGAGTCTTGTGTTTTATTCGCAGCTTGTTCTAGCGCATTTTTCATATTAATAAATCTTGTAAGAACAAAAATCGAATATCCCACATATAGCAAACTTACTATTATAAGTAGTATAAACGTTATAGTATCTAGAAACGCAAGTAGTAGAATATAGAAGAATATGAAAACAAACATTGCTCCAAAGGAGATATACACGTGTTTGACGTAATCTTTAATTGTTAATCCAAACAAGTGTAAAGTTTCTTGGCTCAAACTCGAATTGTAATTATAAGTATTTTCAGGTATCATTAATTTTCATCTCTCTAACTTTGTTTATAGTTAAGTATATACAAATAACTTCAATCACAGAGTATAATTTAAGTTTTACTATCAGAAGTAAGATGAAAGCAATAGAAATAGTTTTTTCTCAATAATTTCGTCATAACAGAAAATAACAGTTATAAAAGGATTAGTCGAGATTAAGTATGTTCAACTAAATAGTGAAGTAGGTTCAATTATGACCAAAAGTAGTAAAATACGTTTTGAACAAGAAGAATTAAAGCAAAAACTACACACAACAATGAACAACTTACAAATTGAATTGATAACACGCAGAATACTTATAGTTTTTACAGTACTTTATTTCACATATTTAGTTATTTTAGTTATTTTAAGTAAAAGTGTTTCTCTTTCATTTATTACTTCAGCACTACTAATTTTGTTGTTTATTCTAGTCATATCTTTTCTCTTTCCTCTTCTTTCTAGAATTCATAAGTTTAGTTCCTCCCATACTTTTTTTGGTATTTTTCTGGATCTCTTTCCTGTTTTCCTTCTCTTTATTGGATATCAAAGTGTTTCTCTTGTCACTGAGCAGTTGATTTATGACAGAGTTAATAATACTTGGCTATTCGATACAGAAAAAGTTCTCTTTCAATGGATGTTTAATGGACAAATGCCAAATGAATGGTTTTCAACTACTTTCCAATCAATGTTTGTAGATGTATTTTTTGGGTTGTTTTATCTTTTTCATACTTTTCCCGCTTTACTTTTTGGCATGTATTTTTTTCTCAAACACGATCGTAATAACTATTCTTACTTAATTTACACACTGCTTACTTTGTCTCTCCTCTGTTTCTTAACCTTCATTATTTTTCCAACTAGCCCCCCTTGGTATTATAGGCAATTTGGTGAACTAAATCCTTCTGCTGATATTGACTATTCCGCTTATTCCATTGCTGATTTAGATAGAACAGACAAAATCATTGGCATCCCTTTAATAGCCTATTATTATAATACTTTAGGTTCAACTGCTTTTGGAGCTTTTCCTAGTATGCACGCTGGGTTTATGTTTGTTGCTACATTTGCAGCTTACAGAAAAGACAGAAAGTTGTTTCTAATCATGGTTCTTGCAACTTTATTTATTTTATTTGGTGCAGTATATTTTTACCACCATTATTTAATAGATTTGATAGCAGGGCTAGTTTACTCACTTTGTGCTCATTTTGTTACAATACTATTAATAAAATATGAAAAGAAAAGAAGAGAAAAGAAAAGAAAAGAAGAGAAAAGAAAGATATAATTAAGTAGATTATATGATGTTGAAAAATTATTTTTCTACAATCATCCATGGTGCATAATTAGCCTCATCAATTCTTTCTAATGGCATAGGCACTTTGTTTTCGCCTAACAATTTATCAGTAGTTTTTTCAAAAACTGCATGATAAAGCATATTAAAGGCTTCTTTGAAGTCTATTCCGTTTGTACTGGCTTCTGTCGTCTTATAAACTTCTGAAAGTTTATTATAAAGGGCTAT
>CAZEQQ010000228.1:0-4891 GCA_964514425.1 uncultured archaeon | reverse complement strand
TTGGATATTAGTCTTATTGATATAAGAGCTAATTATGGTAGAATTAGAAAAACTATCTCAAAAGACTTAGATGGTGTGCTTTTCTTTGCTGATTTTTCAAATCCTGAAAAAGCTAAAAAGAATACTGAAGAGCTAAAAAACTTAATCTCATCAACAACTGATAGATGTACAATTTGCTTTGTTTTATCTAATACAACAAAACCGGTTGACATAAATCAAACTGATTTACCTTCTGTTCTTAAATGTGCAGCGACAGGTAGAACAATCTCTCTATTAGATCTCTCAAGACCTAATACGACACTTGAACTAACCATTATAGAATTCATAGACAGGGTTATAAGTTCCATAAAGGAAAAGTAAGCCCTAAAGAGATTTACATAAATACTTCTCTCACACTTTTTTTCTCTTTCTCTTAATTATTAGGAGAACTCTTAAGAGTCAACACAAAATTTTAAAAGTGTTTATTCTTTTATGCGTATAGGTGTAATAATTATGGAACCCACAACTATTAATCCAATATTTAGTGTTTTTCTTACAATGGGCTTCTTTGGTTTGTTGTTTACTGGTTTGTTTTATGGAATAATGAAACTCAATAATACTCTCACAAATAGAAAACTAAAGAGGAAATTAGCTGCAGCAAGAATGGCAAAGCAACAGCCCGAGAAATAAATTAAAGTTTTCTATATTTTCTTTCTTCTCATTTTAGTAGTGTTTTTTACTAGTTGGTTTTGTATTTACTTTAGTGCAATTTATCAACATATCTTTCTTTGTTACAACTTGAGTAACCTTTATATTAAAAGATTTTAACTGACAACTTAATGGTCAGTATTCTTCCTCCTCCTTTTTCACATAGATATAACAATATACACAATACCAAAAATTTTAAAGATTTTAATACCCAAAGTGAATTGCATAAATGTTCAGATTACATCCAATTTACACAAGCTACAATGGATTTTATAAGAAGAAATAAGAGTTTTGTATACACTTTAGGTCTCAGAACTTTTGTTATCGATGTTTTAATATCAAATTATAAGCTAGTAGAAACAGTTTCTTTTATTGGTTCCCCTAAACGTGCAGAAGAATGGATTTATTTAGGATATGCTTATTTTAGAATGAATAACGCAAGTGCTTTAACTGACCTTTGTACAAGTTTTAATGAGCACTTTAATGGTAATAAAAAAGAACAGATAATTTTCATCAGAGAAACTCTGATACTATTAATAGGTTCAGTAAAAAGAACATTTGGGATAGAAATAAGTTCTCAACTAGATTTCTTTGAGAAGAAGTTAGAAATAGAAAATACTACAGCTAATGTGCCATTATACAAATTATTGGCGTATCTATTAACAGCTTTCGCCTTATTTTATAGAGGAGAGATTAATAGATGTGAATCTTTTACCCTTAAACTTAAAGATATCGCAGAATTTCAAGAAGACCAATATATTTTAGCTTCTTTAGAAAATATCATGGGTATTCTTAAAATGAAAAAAGGGGAGTACGACAATGCTTTAGATCTTTTAGGAATAGCTGCAATCTATACCGAAGAAACAGGAGTTCTACAAAACTATGGAATGATTCTTAATAATCGTGCTGCAATATTCTCTAGTTTGGGGAAATATGATGAAGCTTTAGAATTATTAGAAAAACTCTACACTAGCTTAAAGATAGAGGATAATCCTTTACAATACCTTATTGCTACAGTGAATTTAGGAGAAATTCTAACGTATCAAAACAGATTCAAAGAAGCTGAAAAAATAGTTATTGAGGCAATAGAAGTTCTAGAAAAGTTTGCTTTTGATATTGCAGAACCTTACCTTAATATGGCAAATATCCAAATTATGAAGAATAAGGAAAAGGATGCAAAGCAATATTTAGACAAAGCTGATGAGGTTGTTCAAAAAACAAATGACATAAATGCTTCCCTTTTTTATGATTTTATCGTTTCTAATTACTATATCAAATTTGAAGATAACGACGAATTAGCTATAATTCATTTAAAGAATTGTTTAGAAAAAGCCATTCAAACTTTTAATTATGAATATGTGATCAAAAGTCAACTATTTCTTGTAGATATCTACCTTTCTCGTTTTTCTGACGATTTAGGAATGAACTCCTATTCAAATATCATCTATTATGCAGAGAACGTCATAAATATCGCAAAAGAACAGAACTTACCGCATATTGAAACAGATATTTTACTTATGAAAGGCCGTTTAGAACTAACTTTTGGGGTGAAAGATGAAGCAAGAAAAAGTATTGAGCGAGCATATACAATTGCCACAAACAACTATTACATGGAACTTAGAAGTCGAGCAGAAGATTTATTGTATGAACTTAATCATCAATCAGACATCATAAGCCAAGCTAAACTTGAAGCAAAAAATATGACACAAGAATCTATACATGAAAAATATTTATCATTTAAATTTCTCAAAGAAGCAAAAGAAATAAAAAATAAGCTTTATGGAGTAATACTCTTAGATTCGGGCACAGGAATACCCTATTATGAATATTACTCAAATGAAGGAGAAACAAAAGATGCAGTTTTACTTACATCTGCTTTATCAGCACTTCAAATGTATACTAATTCAGTTTTTAATGGAATGCAACTCAAAAGGGTAAAACATGAAGAGTATATGTTTTTAATGGATCAACTAAGCGAAAAAGATAATATTATTTTGATTTGTGACAGGGAAAATTTCAAGTTAAGATTGAATCTGTCTCAATTTAAAGAAGATCTAAAAAACAGCAAAAAAGTGGTAGACAATATAAAAGCTTTCAAAAAGGATACTGATAGAGTAATGGAAGAATTAATTCTTAAAAACTTTCAAGAAAACTTGAGTATTCAAGAATAATATTACCATTAATTTCCTTTTTTTACATTAGTAAAACATACTATTTTATTTCTGTAAAAATGGAAAGAATTTATAAAATAGTGTAGAATATTAACCTTTTATGATTGAATCAGTGCTTATTGCAAATCGTGGTGAAATAGCTGTTAGAATAATTAGAGCTTGTAGACTCAACAACATTAAAACTGTTGCAGTTTTTTCAGAAATAGATGCTGATTCATTACATGTTAAGATGGCAGACAGTTCTTACACTTTAGGTAATGGACCTGCAAGTGAAACATATCTTAACATTCCCAAAATGATGGATATAATTAAAAGAGCAGATGTTTCAGCTGTACATCCTGGTTATGGTTTTCTAAGTGAAAACTCAGAATTTGCTAAAAAAGTCACAGAGGCAGGAAAGATATTCATTGGTCCTTCATCTGAAGTAATAGACTTTTTAGGTGACAAAGTTAAAGCGAGACAAATAGCGAAAAAAGTTGGTATACCTATTGTTCCTGGATCGGAAGGATATGTGACTACATATGAAGAAGCAAAAGTTGTTGCAACTGAAATAGGTTTTCCTTTAATTATCAAAGCTTCTTTTGGAGGTGGAGGAAAAGGGATGGAAATTGTTAAAAGTGAAGAAGCATTAGAAATATCCTTATTAGGCTGTCAATCTATGGCACAGTCCTATTTTGGTAGACCTGAAGTATTCATCGAAAAGTATATCTCCGCTCCTCGGCACATAGAAATCCAATTTATTGGTGATTCAAAAGGGAATGTGATCTATTTAGGTGAGAGAGAATGTTCAATTCAACGTTCACACCAAAAGATACTAGAAGAAGCACCCTCTTTTCTTCCAAGAGAACAAATTGCAGAGTTAGGAGAAAAAGTTTGTTCATTAGCAAAAGAATTAGGTTATGCTAATGCTGGAACTGCTGAATTCTTATGGAAGGATGGAGAGATCTATTTCAATGAAGTTAACCCTCGAATTCAAGTTGAACATCCTGTAACAGAAATGATAACAGGCATAGATTTAGTTTCTGAACAGTTGAATGTAGCAGCAAATAAAAAACTGTCATTTAAGCAGAAAGATGTCAAATTGAGAGGACATGCTATTGAATTTAGAATCAATGCAGAAGATCCATTTCAAGCATTTCTCCCTCAAAGCGGTGAAATTGAACAACTTATTGTACCAGGTGGAACAAATGTTCGATTTGATACCTTTCTTTATCATAGCTTCAACGTTCCAAACTGTTTTGATTCATTAGTAGGAAAATTAATTGTATGGGGAGAAACAAGAGAAAAAGCTATTAACACAGCTAGAATCGCTCTCAAAGAGTTTACTATTTCAGGTATTAGAACGAATATTGAACTTCACCAAGCTATATTAGAAACTCCAGAATATCAGACTAACAATCTTACTACTGATTTTCTTGATCGGTCTCAAGTAAAGAAAATCCTTTCTGACTATGAAGTGTGCAAATTAGTTGCTATCATGGCAGCAAAAGAGATACAACGTCATGCTTTCATAAAAGAGAGACAAGAAGAAATAATGGTTGTAGATAAAAAAAAATGGAGAGTACACACGAGAAATGAGTTTTTAAGATCATTTCCCTAATCTCTTTTTACTTATAATAAAAAGGTGTAAACTGTGAAGAAGAAAGTAAGATTCCAAAATAAAGAGTATAATGTTGAAATAAAAAATGAAGAAATTATTGTTGATGATAAAGTATTCAAACCTGATGTTGTGTCAGGAACAGACTTTCTCTATAAAGTGAATGTGGATAATCATCAATTTACGGTTGAATTAAAAGACAATGCTATATTCATAGACGGAGAGGAGATTAAAATTGATATAAAGCCTTATATCTCTGATTATATTGCTAGTGGGGGAGTAGGGGGAATAAAAAAATCGCTGATAAAAGCACCTATTCCAGGGAAGCTTGTTCAAGTGTTACGTAAAGAAGGAGATAGAGTGGAGAAAGAAGAAGAAATACTAATTCTTGAAGCTATGAAAATGCGTAACAGAATTCTTTCACCAATAAAGGGAA
>CAZEQQ010000227.1:0-4897 GCA_964514425.1 uncultured archaeon | reverse complement strand
GACATTATAGTAATACGTCAACCTTACCAACATACAAATGTTCCGACAAAAATGTAATTGTTGACTACTATGGACGAAGACTGTTTTATGGAAAATGTTGGAAAATTTCTTAATCGTTATGGAAGTGTATCAGAAGTTAACACGATAAGCTGGAAAAAAAATGAAAGGATATTACCGTATGTTGTGCAATCTGATGAACAAAAATTCGCTGTATTTGCTTTTCATTGGAAGAAAAGCATCGGAACTAATACGTTAATTAAAACAGAGCACTATATAACAGAACTAAACTGTGATGGGGCATTAATCATTGGATATAAATTCTCACAGAATGCAATAGACATGGTTAATGATATAAATCATAAAAGAAAAAATAAAATCCTTCTATTAGAAAAAGAAGAAATGGATGAAATGTTAAGATACCAAGCTGTATAATACTTTAAATCTCTCGTCCAATTAATTTATTGTACGATTTGGCTAAAATAAACTCTATAACAAAAAAAAGCTTATCTTTTTCAACCTTTCTAATTTCTCAACGACAAAAATCATATGCACTTATCTTTTTAATGAATCAATACAGAAAGTTTAAAATACACTAAAACTATTATAACTTGATAATATGCTATCACAAATTAGAGAACAATTTTCCAAAATTCTAATGCCAATAATAATCTTCTTTGCTAATTTAGGTATACATCCAAATGTGTTTACATTTGTCGGCTTATTCTTATCAATAGGTGCAGGAGTATTTTTGGCTCTCAATAATGTTTTAGTTGCATTCATTTTGATAGGCTTTGGAAGCTTTATGGATATGTTAGATGGTGGTGTAGCACGTTACAATAATTTAGCATCAAGAAAAGGTTCTCTTCTAGACAGTATAGTTGACAGAGTTAGTGATGTTGCCATATTTGGGGGATTAATATTCTCAAAATGGGTAGACATTTTTACAGGAGTAATAATGGTTGCTGCTTGTTTAATGATCAGTTATGTTCGTGCAAAAGGTGAAAGTATAGGTGTTGAAAAAATGGCTGTAGGTATAATGGAACGTGCAGAGAGGTTAATATTCTTACAAGTTTTGTTATTCTTGCACTTGATGATACCCGCATTTTATGCACCATTTTTCGCTATTCCTGCATTAGGTTTCTTTGATGGATCTTACTTTACAATTGGATATATGATCCTAACTGGACTTTCAGTAATTACAGTAATTCAAAGATATTTCTATGCTGCTTCAATGTTGGATAAAGAAGATAAAGCAGAGAAAGAAAAAGTGGAAAATGAACATCCTGTAATAGCAAAATAATTCCTTAATTCTTTAAACTGAACTATTCTCAGTTTCCTTTTTTTGTGTCAATGAGTAAGTGAGGATAAACGTTTTAAACTGGACTACTTACAGTGGGTTAAGTATGCTAGGTGATGTAGCTGAACAATGACGAATCTATTAATGCTAAACAAACAATAAACGATTATAGCGATAGTAAAGAAAAAAAAGCTTTGCAAGACTTAACTCAAACAAAAGAATTGCTAAAAGTGTTATCGAGTGAAGTCGGAGTATTGGTTGAAGAATTACTTAGTTCCCTTTATGATGTTAAATTAGCCGATAAATTTGCGGATTCAATTGTAGCAATATATAAAAAGTTATTGAGTGAAGGGCTTTCAAACCAAACCGTAGAAAAAATAGTTTTAGAATACTCCACAAATATCGAAAAAATAGTAAGTGCTTTAAAAAGACAATAGGTGAGCAAATGAATCTTAAAGCATTAGTAACCTTTCCTGTGAATGCATTCTATCAGTTAAAGATTTATCTTAGAATAAAAATACAGAAAGAAAAAATGCGAAAAAAGAAAAGGAAAATATTCTTACATCTAGTTGATAATTTCGAGAAAGCAGATATTGAACCAAAATTAGCAAGAAAACTGGCAAATAATTATACTAGTATCGGTGATTTATTCTTCAAAGTGAAATATTTCAAGTAGTAATACTATTAAACCTTTATTTTCTATTTTTAACAAAGTAATAGCTTTTCCGTTGACGCAATCTTTATTACTCTAATAACAATTCTTTACCTATGTCAAAAAAATATAAGTTTAAAGGTGAAACTATATTTAACTATGTTCCTGAATATTCTCCTTCAGTGGATGTTGATGCTTTAGTTTTTGTAAAATTACCTGCAGACAAAAAAGATAACAAATTAAAAGATATTGAACGTGATTTACATGGTTACTGGGAATTACTTCATCCTATGGTAAAAGAATATATCATTGGGATTGTAAAACATCTTAATGAATTGGTTTTGGAAGTTGAAAATGTTACATACTTACGCAGATCATTAGACCTTGAACTAGAAAACTCTTCGCGATCTTCAGATGAAAATAGACAATTAAAAGCACAGCTTTCAGATTTATTAATGGAAAAACAAGCCCTACAAGAAAAAGTAAAAGATCTTTTAGGAGATAAACCTGCTATTAGACCAGAAGAGTTCCAAGCTTTAAAACTTTTAACGTCATCAAAATATGATGTACAAAATGATAAACTTGAATCATTAATCGAAAAAGCAGTGCAAGAAGCGAGAGAAAGTGAAGAGATAGCTAAAGCAAGACAAGAAAAAGAAAAAGCTATGAAAGAACTCGAAGATGGCAAAAAACACTTCGAAAAAACACAAAAAGAAGTAGGTGAAGCCTTCCAAATGAAAATAATCTCACTTCAACAGCAAATAAGTGAATTAGAACAAGAATTAGCTGAACATAAAAAATAGGTGAACTTTCGTGGCTCAATGGAATTTTAAAGTAGTTCTTGCTGGAGATGGGGCTGTAGGTAAAACATCAATTAGAGAACAATATATGGGGAAAGGGTTTACTGGAAATTACTTAAAGACAATAGGTGCTGACTTCGCGTCCAAAAAAGTTAATATGAGTGATAATAATATTACTTTCCAAGTATGGGATCTTGCAGGACAAGAAAGCTATCAAGCGGTAAGATCATCATTCTATAAAGGAACAGTAGGCGGATTGTTTGTATATGATTGTCAAGACCCTGCAACACTAACAAATCTTAAGTCTTGGATTGATGAAGCAAAAAACAATTCTGATTCGGGAATACTAGTTTATTTCATAATCGCTAATAAGGTGGATTTAGAAGAATCAAGGCGTGTTTCAAGGGATATGGGTATTGAATTCTGTCGCAGATTAGAAGCTGAAACAGGCATTCAATTCTATCATTGCGAAACATCGGCAAAAACAGGGATAAATATTGGTGAAACATTTGATCTGATGGCTATAAAACTATTAGAAAAAAACAATGTAAAAGACTTACCCAAATTTAAAGCACCTGACGGGATAAACGATGTAAGATTAGCTTCTTCTAGTGCAAAAACTGCAAGTGGAATAAGTGAAAAAGATTTTAATGAACTGAAAAAACGAATAGAAGTATTAGAGGATAAAATAAACTCAATCCAAAATATTCTAAAAAAGATTGTTCAAAAAGTTCAAGAGTGATTTCCCCCTAATTCTGAACCGCAATCAATGCAGAAGGTAGCTCCTTCAATAATAAAAGAAGAACACACAGGACAGACCTCACTTTCTTCTTCTTTTATGGTCTCATTTTTTTCAACATAATCTTGTTCCTTAGGTGAGCTACCAGTTTCTATCCATTTAAGTGCAGGAGGTGAAATCCTTTGTTGAAACTCTAATTCATAGGTAATAGCCAATTCGAGCATCTTATATCTCATAGCAAAATTAAAGGCGAAAAGCAATGAAAGGGCGAACAAAGATATGATGAGATCAACAAAGAGAAAAGTAACAATTGAAGGTGAAAGAAAAGAATAGGTGAATTTAGTAATGGTAGTAAAAGTACCCATGATAACAATAAAGGGAACAAAAAATGAAGTTAAACTCCTTTCTATAGTCTTCTTGAAATTATATTTGAAAATGTCACAACCATCTAATAATTCTTGCATTACTCCATTTTTGCGAATAAGTGAAAGCATCTGACTAGTGGTTAAAACTGTGAAGAAAGGATAAAAAAGAAAAAGTAAGGCAGTCAGTGATAAATAAATACTAACGATCTGAGAAAAATCCAAAAAGACTAAACTCACAAAATGAAAAATTGTTAGGAAACCTAATACTAATCCTAATGTTTTAACAGTCTGAAGAACAAAATATTTGGAAAAACTGTTTTTGGAAAATTGAATACTTAAAGTAGAATAATGGCTTCTCATCATAAAAAGAAGAGTAGTTTTTGAAAGCCAAGTAAAAAAGATTCGAACAAAATCAAAAATGAAGAGAAGTGAGAAGAGAAGGAAGAAATTAATACCAGAAAAGAGAATAGAACCAATTAAACCTACTTCAATGAGTAAAAGAAAAGAAATAACTAAACTAAACAGAAAACTAAGAACTTTTTCTTTCCAAATATTAGTGAAAGGAATAAAAGAAAATGGAGTGGCGAGAGAATGAAAATCAAAGTGGGTTTGAATCTTTTTCACTCTAGAAAGGGGGTTATCATTGACAATCCAAGCAAATTCGCCATGGTTTGTTGCGTTATGAATCTTAAAACTTTTACTTAAGTTAGTTTCATAAAGTGGTTCAATTTGATCATTAACGCTATGAGAATCTTTAGAAGATACATTCGAAACTTCAAGAATCGTTTGAAGTTCAGTTCCACAAGAAGGGCAATATAGAACATCCTCTGAGGGGGGAATGTAATGACAAACCAAACATTTCTTAGGAATAAAACTCACCATAAAAAAATCAGTTTTACCTTTTTTATATATGTGCAATACCCCAGATGTTATCCAAGTATATATAAAAATAAAAAAGGAGAAAGCAAAAAATGAAAAAATCAACCCATAAGAAGAAGAAGAAGAAGAAGAAGAAGAAGAAGAAGAAGAAGAAGAAGAAGAAGA
>CAZEQQ010000226.1:0-4937 GCA_964514425.1 uncultured archaeon | reverse complement strand
ACATGTTGCTTTATGTAATTCCAATGGTCTTCTTTGACCAAAACCTGAACCTGAGCCGGGTCTTCTTTGACCAAAACCTGAACCTGAACCTGAACCTTGTCTTCTTTGACCATCAGATCTATTGTTAGATCGCCTATCACTTCTATCATTGTTTTTTCTATATGACATTGGTTATTACCTTTGTAATTTTTGCAGTAATTCAATAGCAAAATTAGTTTAATCGCTTACTAAGATGGTCTGACTTTCGTTCTTTCTTTCAACCCAGTTGCAGATTACCTAACACTTTTTTTCTACAGAATCCTCTACAAGTTAGTTTTTATATGTTATTCTTAAACAATGTTATACAACATATTTTTTTCTAAGCAAAATCTCGTGTTATGTAGTAAAAATTATAAAAATATGGAAAATTTTGTTTTATGAATAGATTTGAACAGATAGTTAAACCTTCAGGAAAGTTTCTTCAATTTGATTTCACTGAAATTCGACCTACAAAAATCATTTTTGTTCCTCTTGTAGTTATTGTTAATATTCTTTTAGCTATTCTCTTTAATCTGGTTATTTACCCTCTAAAACTGTTTAATGGTATTTACTATGCTACTAATGGTTTTATTACGCCTACGATGTTGGCTTATACTCTACTTTATCTCATTATTGTTATCTTTCTCATTCTTTTTTTGGCTAAACAAAAGGCCAGAGATATAGGGATAAAGAAAGGAAAGATTATCGAAGGAATGGTTGTCACTTTTACTATTTGGGCTATTATACAAATTGCGGGATTAATTTATTCTTTAATTGCCTTTGGTTCTCTTGTTTTTCATCCTTCTTTGGCTGAATCGGGTTTAGTCTTAATTTTCACCCGAAATATTGAACAATTAGTCTTTAATGGTCCTTTTGAAGAGTTAGTTTATCGAGCTTTTCTAATCAATCAAGTTTATTTGTGGTATAAACTTAAATCAGAAAATAAAAGCAAATCCTCAAAAGTACCTGAAGATAAACCTACTTTAAATGTCTCTTCTATTTCTATCCATCTCCCTTTGGTGTTCTCTCTTATTGTTACCCAAATCATTTTTTCCTTGATGCACATTCCTAACAGAATAATGTATGTTATATCACAAGAAAGCTATACTTCCCAAGATATCCTTTGGGCAGCTATTAATCCTGTTGGATATGGGATGCTTTTTATTGCAGGACTGATTTTTGCTTTAATTTACCATCGAACAGATAATATTTTTATCGCTTCAGGCATTCATGCCCTTATAAATTACACAACCTTATTGTTCGATATGAGTTGGATTAATCATTTAGTCCTATGGACTTTGATTGCATTAATAGTATTGTTTTATCCTTTTCTACAAGTGAAATTAGCTGTTCAGTCCATAAAGCTAAAAAATTCAAGTAACTAGGAGGTTTTACTCTCCTTTCTTTTTTTTCTTAATATTAACATAGCTACTACAGGTACTATCACCATAATTCCAAAAGATGTTTCTTCACTTTCTTCTTCTTTTTCTTCTTCTAATATTGCGCCAATTACATAATTTCTAACTAATTGTAGAGGATCGATCTTTCCTTCCAAATCTATGCTCTGAATGGCTACAACTATGTTATTTTCTTCTGAAACGAATATACACTGTTGGAGAAAACCCATTGCAGCGTATAAATTATCTCTTGGATAAACCCACCAATGATGACCATACGCCATATTCCATAATATAGTCCAATAAACTTTTGTTGTTAATTCTACCCAACTTTCTGAAACTATTCTTTGGTCATTCCATTGTCCTTTATTTAGATAAAGGTGTCCAAATCTTGCCATATCTCTTGCTGTCATATATAATCCATGTCCTCCAAAAACTCTCCCTTCTTTATCTTCATCCCATGAGTAGTTTTTTATTCCTATTTTATTAAATAAGTGTTCAATGGCAAAATTAAGCGTACTATTTCCTACACTTTCTTCAATTATTGCGGAAAGGATGTGAGAAGCTCCAGTATTATAATTGAATTGCTCGCCTGGAGTTGTTGTTAAAGGTTTTCCTAATACATAACCTACTGCGTCAGAATTGTTTACAAAGTCTGTATAATCCTGAAAATCACTCCACTCAAATCCTGATGACATGGTCAAGAGATGCTCGACAGTAATATTCTCTTTTCTATAATCCCAATTTTCTATAATTTTATCAGAGAAATAGGTTTCAATTATAGGGGTTTGTAAATCTGTAATGTATCCTTGGTCTATTGCTATTCCTACTAAAGCAGACGTAAAACTTTTTGTTACTGACCAAAGAAAGTGTTGAGTGTTAACATAGTTTGGTTCATTATAATACTCAAATACCAAATACCCATTTCTTATCACAAGAAAGGAGTTAATGTCCAACTCTTCTTCTTCGATATAATCTATCAAAGAATCTAATTTTTCGCCATCCAATCCTTGATCTTCAGGTATTGACTCGGTCCAATTTTCATCGGGAAAAATCATATCTATTGTTCCTTCCTCTGCTTTATTGTATATTGCTCCACAACAGAGAAAGTTCATTATAATTAGAGTAACAATTAAATGTTTTTTTTTGATTAAGTTAAGCATCTAAGATTAAAGTTCCTTAATCCTACTTATATATTTTATCTAACCGCAAAAGAAAACCCCTTTCTTTAGGGAGGGTAATTAACTCAGTTGACCCAGCTTTATGGTTAAAATTATAAATGAGTAATACCACCCCTTTCCATGAGTTCAATTAAGATAGTTACCGATTCAGCTGCAGACCTTCCTCTTGAATTTTTCACTTCTTTTAATATTGATCGAGTTCCTCATTATGTGATTATCGATGATAAGTCCATTAAAGTTGGTCAAGATCTTTCTTTAGAATCTTATTATCATCAAATTCAAGAAACAGGTGTTATTCCTAGTTCATCTACTCCTAGTTTAGAAGATTACCATACAATTTTTCAGAAAGCAGCTACTGAAGGGTTTGAGGAACTCATCTATATTTCTGTTTCTGGTGCTTTATCATCTTCTTCTAATGTTGCTAGATTAGCAGCTAAAAATTCTTCTATTCCTGTTACAATTATTGACTCTCGTCGAGCTTCTGGAGCTCAAGGTTTACTCGTTTTACAAGCTGCTAAACTTGTTCAAGAAGGAAAAAAAGTTAATGAAATTGTTTCTGTTTTGAATGGTTTAATAGGACACTCTATTTTGGTTGTAGGTTTTATAACATTAGATAATGTTTACAGAAGTGGAAGATTAAAATCTAAATTTATTTTGAATATGACTAAATTCCTAAAAATTAAACCAATAGCAATGATTGTAGAACCGGGTATACTAAAAAGTAAGTTCCCAGGTTGGTTTACTGAAGAATCTATGGTAAAGAGACTATATAAGTTGGCAATAAAGAAGGCAAACAAGGATTTTACTTATAACTTGATGATATCACATTTGAATAATCAAGAAGGAACAGAAAAACTTGCTGAATTAATCAAAAATAAACTTTCCATAAATGAATCCTATTCTTCAGTCTGTAGTCCGATAATAGCTACTAATACAGGTGAAAAAACGCTTATTCTCTCCTTGGTTCCTACTAAAGTGCCCACTTAATGAAAGCTATTTTTATTTTTGGTATTATTTTATTTTATTTTTAGTGAATTTATTTTTTTTCTGGGTAATGATGAACTAGTATTGGCACCTTAGTTTTGTCTAAAAGATGCTCTGACAATGTTCTAGAGAGTATAAAGCGACTTTTTAGTTTTGATTGTCCCATAATCACAAGATCAGGATTATTTTCATTTATTGTCATTGCTGCAGCTTTCTTAACATTGTATCCCAAAATAAAATGAGGGATGATTTTTGTGCTGAAAAGTTTTGAATATCCCTTAACTAGTGAATAGAACTTTTGTCTTTCTTTCATTATTAAATCGGAATCAAGAGCTTGTTTGAGTGGAGTTATAGCGGGTACATCAGAAATATGATATACATGTAATTCACCTTCCTTCTTCACTAATAGAGCATTAGCGAAAAATAATAGTCTAAAATCTCTTTCTGTTCTAGGTAGTAAAACTGCTATATGCTTGAATTCTGGTAATTCTTCTTCGTCTCCAACAAATTCTTCCTTTTTTGGATATATTTGTAAAGTATCATACTTAACTTTAGGTATAACTTTTGAAGAAACGCTATTTACTAAAAATCTATCTAAAAGTTTTGAACGTCTTCGTGAAGGCATAATGAGTAATTGATAGTCGTTTTTAGCTTCTTGAATTATAGTTTGAGCTGTATTTAGATTCAGAGTAGTTTTTATTTCTGTTTTTACGTTATATTCTTTAAATCGTGTTGCTAAATGTTCAATATTTCTTCTTCCATTATGTAATAATTTCACTTTTGCTCCAAACTCATTAGCAATAAACTTTGTTATTATTGTCCCTAAAGTTTCAAATGATTGATTACAGACCGGTAGAAGGATATTGTCTAACTCCATAAAAAATTGATCAGGAATTTTATGACCATGAGAGAAGAAATCCTCCATTTCTGTATCTTTATTCTTCATTTATTTCACCTTCATTAACATTCTTTTCAACATCTTCTTTTAGTTCGGGTGCTATTTTATTTGGTTGTTCTATAAGATAATGAGAGAATGCGTCATCAAGTTCATGATCTAACCTTCTTTTGATTATTCCAAACCAAATTACAGTACCTATGAGTAACCAGATTATTGCACCTAACAATACAACATTCGAATGAATTATTAAAGCTATTCCTAAAATAATCAGACATACCACTGCAACGATAGGGATCAAAGGATAGTATTGTATCTTATAACCATAGATTAGTTTATCTCCATAAGTTTTTCGAATTTTGAATATACTGAAAACTACTTGAAGGAAGAGAAAAACAAAGAGCAAAGCTGCATCAGTGGCTACTACTTCAATAGGAACAAATGTTATACAGATCATAATAA
>CAZEQQ010000225.1:0-4946 GCA_964514425.1 uncultured archaeon | reverse complement strand
GAAATCCTTTGTAGTATGATAAAAGAAATTGTGTTGTAATTCAATTGAATCAATACTTACTCTTTCATTGTAATTATGAGCTAAATTGGCAAGCTCACTAACTGAAAGAAAAGGCGTAACAGGAGCAAAACCATATGCTATAGTTCCTTTTATTCTCCAATATCTTGAATCTGTGGTGCCAGATACAATAAATGGTGTAACAACTGCATTATCTGCTAATTTTTTGATATTTTGTTCTAACGAATAATATAATGGAGTAGTAAGCACACTTTCATTTCCTTCATATTCTAATATACTTTCAATTTCAATATGTTTTAGTAACTTTTTTCCAATTATTTTCTGTAGAGTTAGTTCTGCATCTTGGAGACTTTGTCCGGGTACAATACGTGAATCAACGTCTATTTCTACTCTTTCAGGAATGATGTTGGTTTTCTCTCCACCATGAATGACTGTTGGACAGATCGTCATTCTTACCATGGCATCAATAATTCTACTATTCTCTGGCATGATTCGTCGAATAATGGGGAAAAGTAAAGTATAAACGAATTTGTTTGTTAATATTTTCGGCAATTTGTAACTTCTCACAAATTCTTTGAAAGTTGGACCCATAATCACTTTAAGCTTTGCTTTCGACAATCTCTCTACTATTTTTGATGCAATGACAACTGCATTATTTTCATTATTAGGCACAGAAGCATGTCCAGGTGCTCCTTTCACTATTATTTTTTTCCAAAATGGGCCTTTCTCTGAAGAAGAGAGCATATAATGAACTTTTCCACTATTTTTAATTGTAGGAACTCCACCACCTTCATTGAGAAGGTAATCAACAGCTACTTTACTCCAACACTCTTCGGTTAGAAATTTTGCTCCATAATCACCACCAGCTTCTTCATCTGCAACAAACAATGCTATAATGTCTCCTTCTGGTACAAAATTTTCTCTTTTTAACCTTAACATTGTACTAAGAACTGAAGCAACTGTTATTTTACAATCTAAAGCTCCTCTTCCCCAAATACAGCCATCACTCTCCACTCCACTAAAAGGAGGATGTAACCATTTTTTTGGATCTCCTACGGGAACAACATCTGTATGACCCATCAACCCTAATGATGCTACATTAGAATCTTTTCCTGAAATTTTTGCGATAACATTTAATCTCTTTTCATAACCTTCTTTATGGAGGATTTCTGTTTCTATACCTTCTTTGCTCAATTTATCATATATATAGTGAGCTATTGCATGTTCATTTTGTGTGGGATTAACACTTTCAAATCTTATCAACTCTTGTAATATTACTTTTGTTTCTTCTACCCAATTCATAAGAAAGAAAATATGACAGAGTATTTAATCATTCGCAAAAATAAAAAAAGTACTATGGTCATATCTGTTTCAACCACAGGTTCTTCTGCATATAATTAATCAGACCTTTTAGAGTGTATCTTATTCGTTTGGTTAAGATAAGAGATGAATTTGTATTTAGGAATAGTGGAAGATTCTTTTATTAGTTTCAATCGTGATAACACTTTTTTTATTTTTCCTTCCGAAGCACTATCATTCTTGAACATCAACCAATACTTAGGATAAAATAATGTAATATGATTGAAAGGGTTGATTTCTTTTACTTTTGTCCCTTTATACTCTATTTTTTCTCTCAGATATATCTTATTTAAAGCGTCTTTATCCTCATTAAATCTCTTTTTAAGATAGGGAAAATAAGGTTCAATTATTTCATTAGCGAGTGTTTCAAGTTCAAATAATAATTCTTCATGTTCTATTGTTTTTAATAATGATTTATTTAGCAATGATAGGATTTTTAATGTCAATGTCGCAAAATAATCACTATTCTGAATGTCTGGGAGAACTTTATCTACCTCTTCTACAATTTCCAAAATTTTTTTTTCATTTTTCTCATGATAAGCTATATTAAATTGACCAATGAAATGGTTTACATACAGCTGAGGAGCTCGTTGGATGGTTATTTTTTCTTTTATATTTGCTATAATCTCTAGCTGTTCTCTCATCAAGTTGTAATTTTTTGTTTCAGAAGCATATAGAAAGGATAGAGCTAATATAGGAAATAATACTGTTGTGTAAGCTCCAAAATATGGTGAAACTACAGTATTTTCTCTTCCCTCAAAAATTTCTTCAAAAAAAGAAAGAAGCTGTTCCCCTTGATTTACTACATATTTCAGATAGCTACTACTTTTCTTTTTCGTTAGCATGGTATTAATTTTACTTTTAGAATTAAAGAAGAGAGAGATATTTTCTCCATAACAATGTAAAAATATTAAAAAGTGATTTGCTAATTTTGCTATGGTAAATTGTTTAAATTTTGCAGGATCATTCTCTGAACCATATTTTTCTTCTTCATATAGTTCCTCTGCTTTATCTATCCAGTTTGTTATTATAGTGATACTTTTGGAGAGATAATTCAATTGATTATCGATTGGTTTTTTTCCGAAATACTCAGCAAAGGAAGAATATAGTTCCTTATTTCCGTATATTATATTAAGAACAATTCCTGAAAGAAGACATGCTGCGAGTAACTCAACAGTTTGAATATTTATATCAAAATACAATTCTTTAAAATCAATTTTTCTATCTTTTGTGTTCTTTTCAACCAAAATTTCAAACGTTAAATGAGTTAATAAATTCATCCAATGCATAGCGTATCGCATAGCTGTTTGACCCCAAAGGGTAAAATCACCTTCTGATAAAGTTGGAACCTTTTCAATTGCATTTGTTAGCATAGATATTAGATATCCTGAAAAACGCCAATATTTACTAAATTCCTCTGGATTATCAAAAAGACTTTTATCAGGTAAAGTTTTGGAACCGTCTATCTGAGTGCTAATAAGCAAAATTTCAGATAACATTATTGCAATCAAATTGAGTTTCTCCACGTCATCACTTGCAAAATACATCAAATTATTGATGAGAAACATTGACAAAGTAAACATATTATGTGAAATAGTCTGATATTTTTCATCAGCAGGAATGAAATTGATAGATTCTTTTATCTTTAACATTGCTTCATAAATGACAGTGTAAACTGTAGAAGGTTTAGCTTTTCTTTCTTCTAATATTTCATTCATCGCTTTTCCTACTAAATTAATAGTATCATCAAGGATTTTGATATATTCTTCTTCATTCATTTTTGATTTATCAGGAGATAAAAGAGTGGATTTAACAGTTTTAGCTCCATCATATAATTTTTGTAAAGTTGGGGGAAGATTTTCAAGATCTACAGATTCATCAGACATTAGTTAATATCTTAACTTAGAACCTATTAAAATTTCTCTATTAAGGAAAAATAAAGATGCTATGAGTTATTCTCTTTTGACATATGTTCATTCCTTTTTAATTAAGATAAGTTTTTAAGCAAAAGAGTATTATGATACACTTGTATGAAACCTCCATACTGCTTCTTGTGTAATATACGTATAGATGATTTTGCTCATGATGGTGTTATTTACTTTAAAAAAACTAAAGACGATTTAGATTGGGAAAAGAGAATGAAAGAAGAAAGAAAAGTGGAACATCCTCCATATGCAGAGTGGTTTTGTGAAGAACATCATCCTATAGCTAAGAAATATTCCCATCTTTCTTGGGCAGAAGCTATACCTAAAATTAAAGAAGAAGTAGAAAAGAAAGAGTAAAAGAGAGAGTAAATTTCACTTCTTGAGTTGCAAAAACGTAATAGTTAAGTGTAAGTTTATCTTGTATCCATATGAAAAATTTATTTTCTCCGTTTAAATTAAATAATTATGTTGTTAAGAATCGTTTTGTCAGATCTGCAACTACATCTTATTGGTCTGATGAGGAAGGTGTTTTAAGACAGCCTATCATTGATTATTATGAACAATTATCTCAAGGAGGAGTAGGACTAATAATTAAAGGTCACTCCTATATTTCTTTGGAGGGTAAAGCACATACTGGTCAATCTGGTTTATGTGCGGAGCACCATTTACCTAAAATGAGAGAATTGACATCTAAAGTTCATGAGAATGATACACTGATAATTGCACAATTAAACCACGGTGGTTACTCTTGTAAAGCAGATAGGGTCTCTCCAACAGCCTTCAAAACTGATAATTGGGAGTCAAGGGCATTAAACACAGAAGAAATAGAAAAAACAGTAGAAAATTTTGCTTCATCTGCTCGTTTAGCTATGGAAGCTGGATTTGATGGTGTACAAATCCATGCAGCTCATGGTTATCTCATAAGTTTATTTCTTTCGGATTTAATCAATCAACGTGAAGATAAGTATGGTGGAAATTTAGAGAATAGGGCACGGATACTTTACGAAGCCGTATCGAAAGTAAAGAAGGAGCTTGGTAATGAGCCAATTTTAAGTGTAAAACTTAATTGCGATGATTTTGCTCCAAATGGAGGATTAACAGTAGATCAATCTATTCAAATTGCACAGAAGTTAGTCTCTAAAGGGCTTACGATGCTTGAACTTTCAGGTGGAGGTCACGGACAGGTATCAGAATTAAGAAGAGCTCGAGGAAGAGCTTCTAAAGATAAAACATATGAAAAGGCAACATTTTCTGGTCATGCAGAAAAATTTAGAGTAGCATTAGCTAATTTTCCGCTTGCAGTTGTGGAAAAAATAAGAGATATTCAAACCATGGGATCATTACTGGAAAATGATGTTGTTGACTTCGTTTCTATGAGTAAGCCATTTATCATAGAACCTGATTTACCTAAACTTGTAAAACTAGGACAAAGTAAATCATCATGTATTGATTGCAATAGATGTGTTTCTCGTGATGTCTTTGGAAAAATGATGTTAAAATGTCACAAAAACGAATAAAGTAAATCTTCAAAGTCAATTACCCCTCCCTGAAGGAAGGGGCTTGTAAGTACTTTCTGAAACAGATAGAAGAGGTGAAAGTCCTACATTGGGCTGATTGACAGACAGCCTACACGAACAGGATATA
>CAZEQQ010000224.1:0-4968 GCA_964514425.1 uncultured archaeon | reverse complement strand
AGATTACATCAGTAAAATCTTGGATTATGGTGACTTCACAAATTTCTCAAAAATGAGAGGATATACAGAGTTTGCTATCATAAAACTGGAAGAATTATTAGAGAAAATTGAATACAATCCAATAATCTACCAAAATTTTGCTAAATTAATCTATCCTATGTATTTCCCCATTTCTGAGCATTAGTTGGACAATGTTTACAACTACGTTTTTATTTTATTTTATTTTATATTATATTATTTTATATTTATAATTGTTAGAGGTAAATATTACCTTATCATACACTAACA
The DNA here is from genome assembly GCA_964514425.1 of uncultured archaeon. Lineage (GTDB taxonomy): Archaea > Asgardarchaeota > Heimdallarchaeia > Heimdallarchaeales > Heimdallarchaeaceae > CAZEQQ01. Next base: position 4,680 of record CAZEQQ010000224.1, on the reverse strand, counting down.
TCTTTTTAAAGCGAAAGCTGTGTGAATAAGTAGACTTTTGAATTTTAGTTAAAAAGTGATTCAGCATGCCATTAAATATAGACACACCAATGAAACCAACAGGTGACCAACCGAAAGCAATAGAGCAACTTGTAAAAGGAATTGAACAAGAGAAGAAAATACAAACTTTATTAGGTGTTACAGGTAGTGGCAAAACATTTAGTATTGCGCATGTTATTGATAAAATAAAAAAACCTACTCTTGTTATAGGACCAAATAAAACTCTCGTAGCACAACTTTATGGAGAATTTAAAGAGTTTTTTCCAGATGCTCGTGTAGAGTATTTTGTATCATTTTATGATTACTATCAGCCTGAAAGCTATCTTCCCTCAAAAGATCTCTATATAGAAAAAGATTTTGCGATAAATGAAGAAATAGATAGGTTAAGACATTCTACTACAGAAGCTTTAGCAACACGCGATGACGTTATTGTATGCTCTACTGTGAGTTGTATCTATAGTGTAGGAGACCCTGAATTATATAGGTCAAAAAAAATACTCCTTGAAGTTGGATCGGATATAGATAGACAAGACTTTATGATGCAACTAGTAATGGGAAACTATAATAGAAATGATATAACTTTGGAAAGACGATGTTTTAGAGTAAGAGGAGACACAATTGACATCTATCCAATGTATGGTGAGAACGTCTATAGAATAGAATTTTTTGGCGATGAAATTGAAAAAATATCCGCAAGACATCCCATAACAGGAGAAAAGATAAGAGAGTTTGAACAATTACAATTGTATCCCGGTGTTCACTATCTAACAAATGATGTATTCTTTGATCAAGCTATAAGAGACATTGAAGCCGAATTAGAAGAAAGACTACAAGAACTTAAAAATGAAGGAAGTATTGTAGAAGCACATAGACTTAACCAAAGAACAAAATATGATTTAGAACTAATAAAAGAGACAGGATATTGTCCAGGAATAGAAAACTATTCAAGATGTTTTGATGGAAGAAAAGCAGGTGAAAAACCATTTACATTACTTGATCATTTTCCAGAAGACTTCTTAATGGTTATAGATGAAAGTCATTTAACAGTTCCACAAATAAAAGGGATGTGGAAAGGAGATTATAGTAGAAAGAAAAATCTAATCGACTATGGCTTTAGACTGCCTTCCGCTTTTGATAATCGGCCTTTAAAGTTTGAAGAAGTCGAACAATACATGAAAACAGTAATATTCACCAGTGCAACCCCTGGACCTTATGAAACAAAAATGTCTAGACAGATTGTAGAACAGATAATACGACCAACAGGTTTAGTAGATCCAAAAATTATGGTCAAAAAAACAGAAGGTCAAATTGATGATTTAATTACTGAAATTAAAAAAAGGATAAACAAAGGAGAAAGGGTTTTAGTGACAACTCTGTCAAAAAATATGGCTGAAGAACTGTCAGCATATTTAAGTGATTTGAAAATGAAGTCAGTATACCTCCATCATGAGGTAGAAACCTTAGAAAGAATTAATACATTAAAAGACTTAAGATTAGGTAAGTATGATGTTATTGTGGGGATAAATTTGTTAAGGGAGGGATTAGACTTACCAGAGGTTTCATTGGTAGCTATCCTTGATGCTGACAAAGAAGGGTTTTTACGTTCAAAAAATTCACTAATACAGATAATGGGAAGAGCGAGTAGAAATGTAAATGGGCAGGTCATTCTTTATGCAGATAAAATAACTAATTCAATGCGTGAGGCTATAGCAGAAAATAATAGAAGAATGCAGATACAATTGGAGTATAATAGACAACATAATATTCAACCAAAAACGATACAAAAAGAAGTTAGGTCAATAGTTGAAACCTTAATGCAAGTCAGTATCGACGAAAATAAGGATCTAAAACTAAATGTTGATGAATTAAATACAACAGACTTATTGTTTGTAATTGATGACTTAAAAGAAAAAATGGCTGAAGCAGCTGCTAATTTAGAATTTGAAAAAGCTGCATCATTAAGAGATAAAATAAAAGAATTTGAGCGATTAGTGAAGTAATATGAGTTTATTTTCCGATATAGAATCTTTACCAGAAGAGCCTGGTGTATATTTAATTAAGAATGAAAAAGATGAAGTAATCTATATTGGGAAAGCCAAAGTGTTAAAGGATCGAGTTAAACAACATTTTACTGTACAAATTGATTTGAAAGAAAATAAGATACAAGATGAAGGAAAAAGAGTAGAGTGGATTATAACAAGAAATGAAGTAGAAGCACTAATATTGGAAAAAAAAATGGTGCAACAACTAAAACCAAAATACAATTACAAGTTAAAGGATGATAAAGCTTCTTTAATGATAAGGATTACAAAAGAAGAAGAGTATCCAAGGTTGTTAGTTGTTAGAGAAAGTGACAAGCGTGTGCCCAAAAGTGTGTACTTTGGTCCTTTTATAAGTGATAAAAAACTTAGATACTTAATAAAAGCAGTTCTGAAAATATTTCCAGTATGTAATTGCAAGAATAACATCAAAGTGCACTGTGAAAAACAAATGCAAATAAGGTGTATGAGAGAAAAGCTAGGACGATGTGCAGCTCCATGCAAAAGTAAGGTCTCTGTTGAAGAATATAGAAAAATCGTCAATAATGTCATAATGTTTCTGAATGGAGAAGTGGGAGAACTTTTGATACAACTAGAAGAACAAATGTGGGAATCAGCACAAAATCAAAACTTTGAATATGCAGCTAAAATAAGAGATACCTTAAAAGCAGTAGAAAGCATCTTAAATATTCAAAAAGAAATGCGTTTTAAATTTAAAAATACTGATGTATTAGCTTTTGTTACAGAAGACGAAAGAACGGTAATATGCAAAATTACAGTAAGAAATCAAAGAATATCCACAATACACAATCATCTATTTACTGAAGAGGAATTTAGGAATTTAAAAAATCTAAAAAAATTGTACGCAGAAATAGGTGAAAAGAAAAAACCCTCTTCAGTACTTCTAACTGAATCTTTTGAAAAAAAACTTGACATAGATCAAACCTTTACGATAATATCCTCAAAAAATGAAAACTCAAAGGAATTATTGGAGATAGCAGAAAAAAATGCAAAGAATGAGTTAAAAAAACACTTTAGAACTGATTTCATTGCCCACGAAACAAAAAACACTCTTGATGAGCTAAAAGAAATACTAAAATTGAAGAACTATCCTGAAGTAATAAATGGATTTGATATATCTACGCTTGGAGGAACATCATCAGTAGGAAGTTGCGTAACTTTTGTGGAAGGAAAATCAAAAAAATCACTGTATAGGAAATTCAGGATAAAAAAACCTTATTCTGAACCAAATGATTATGAAATGATGAAGGAAGTGATAGAAAGAAGATTTTTGTCAGAACAACTGAAAAATGATCCGTTTCCAGACTTAATAGTCATAGATGGGGGAAAGGGACAATTAAACATAGCAAAGAAAGTGTTATCTGAAATAAAATTGAACGTTGATCTTATAAGCATCGCAAAAAGGAATGAAGAAATTTTCACAGAATGGTCTGATACACCAATTGAATTACCAAAAAATGCACAAATATTAAGATTAATACAAACTATAAGAGATGAATCACATCGTTTCGCCATTACTTATCATAAAAAAATAAGACAAAAAAAGGTAAGTTGTTCTCAACTTGAAGAAATTAAGGGAATAGGGAAAGAAAAAGTAAGAACACTTTTAGAGCATTTTGAAACTATAGAAGGTATTCATGCAGCTTCAATAGAAGAATTAAGAATGGTTGCAAAAGTAAACGAAAAAATAGCTCTAAACATAAAAGAAACTGTAAGAAAACAACTGAACACTTCTTCATATGAGTAAAAAATTGTGAAATTGTATCATAATCTTTTTTTGTTAGGCTCAAATAGTGAAGAATTGGTAAAAGTTAAATATAAAAATGGGTCACAGTAACATATGATATTAACTAAAATAAATAAAAAAGTAATATATAGTTCAATTTTCATGTTTTCTCTACTGCTTTCAAACAATGGGTTTGCAACAACAACTACTGAATGGGGAGTTGAAGAAGAGTCTACACATGTAATGAGTTTAAAACTTTTTAACTATTATAATGTTGATTATACCGCATTATTAGGGGCTAGATTGAATTTTAAATTTACGTTCAATAGTATAACTGAAACAGGTTATAACTACACATTATACAATAGTTCGAATCATGTTATACAAGCAAATATAACAAATTTTCAAGCGATGGATATAAATGATACATCACTTATCCTACCTGATGGACTGTTTGTTGCTCTACCGCTAAAAATAGCCGAAATTAATAACTATCCTTTATACCTTAGTTCTATCATTAATGAGACAAAATCATTACCCGGATTCGAAAATGTAACAAATGTGTTATCAAGTTTGGGTAATAATTCCTTATTAGATCTTTATTCAACATATTCTACTGAAAAACTAAAAATTCACCTCAACTTTCATACTGATGACTTAAATGATACGCTTTATAACCAACTACTAACAGAATTTCAAGAAGAACTCTCGATGTTTTACTTACCTGTTTCTATTAGCGAACTAACAGCTAACATAACTATCACATTTTGTACTATTCTTGGATTACTCGATGCTTTTACCATACAAATAAAATCAAAAGGAATGGACATTGAAGAAAATGAAGACTCATTTAAT
>CAZEQQ010000223.1:0-4971 GCA_964514425.1 uncultured archaeon | reverse complement strand
CGAAAATATGCAATTAAAATAGGCTTAGCCTATTTTTGTTTTTTAACTTTTTTAATATTTTTGTGATACTATTTTGCCCAATTTTTCTTTATTGTTTTTTCTGTAAGCCTTAAATACTCTTAATTTTCTAATAGTTTATGCCTACTTATCATATTAATGATGATTGGATAATGAAAAGAGTAAGCAACACCAGTACTGTTTTCAGTGGCTGGGTAGAAAACATCTTAAGTACAGTTAAGAAATCTTTAGGAGATACTAATCCTGAAGCTGTTAATGAAATAGATAAAGCTGATTTATCGCAGTTAAAGAAAGTAGATCAAGTTTTGGAGAATACTAATCAGATCATATCTTCAAATAAATTTCTAAAAGGTCTTGCTCTTCCATTTGCTGAAAAGTTAGGAGGATTAAGTGGTTATATTATGAAAGAAATTGAAGGGTCTTTAAAAGAAACAGAAGTTGAGTTATTTCATGATTTAAATCTTGATGTTGCTTTAGGGAAAAAGAAATCTCTCTCATCTGTTCTTTACGATGTAGCTAAAGAAAGAGGGATAGATAATCAAGGTTTGCTTTATCTTGTCAAATCTTTACCCGACTTAGAAAGTTTTTTGTATAGTACAAATGTCAAAAAATATTATAGAGATCACACAGAGCATCAATTGCGAGTAGCAGTTTTAGGAGATTTTCTTTTAGAGCAAGATTTTGGTTCAGGTATCTTATTGAATCACGTTTCAGAGTTAATTGAGGTTGATAAAGGTAAATTAAAAGATAAGATTTGGTGGATTACTGGTTTATTACACGATATAGGGTATCCTCTTGAAAAAATGACGACAGCTGTCAATTGGTCATTACTTAATCAAATTCTTAAGAGTTATCCCTATTTAGATTTAGAAGTCGTACCTTTAGAAGTTATGATTTCTCGAAAACACAAAGACATTGAAGAATATTTAGCAATACTTGAAGAGGGATTATCAAAACAAGCTAGAACGTTAATACGAGAAGGTTTAGGGTATCTCCATACTTCTATTCCTGTTCCTCAAGTTGAATCTTTTATTCACACAAACGACGGACATCAAGAGTACAAGTATCAGAGTAAAGTTGGTATGGATCACGGAGTTGTTGGTGCCCTTAATATCCTCAAGAGTTTAGGTGAACCAGAGTATATACGCAATAATCGCAATGAATTAGAAGGATATATTAAAGCCTCTCAAGCTATCGCCATACATAATTTTAAAGACCGTTTAGAAGATTTTACCTTTGATAAACAACCTTTAACGTTTCTTCTAACAATGGTTGATGAACTGCAAGAATGGGGTAGACCGATACCTGTACAAGTTAGAGATAGTTACTTTACAGTGGAAATGAAGAAACTTTCTTTGTTAGATGAAATTGTTTTACATTCAGATACTCGAGAATTCACTTTTCAATATAAAAACAAAAAAACTAAAGAGTTGATGAATTTTGATTTTCTACGCTTCTGTAAAGGAAAGGAAACAGCTTTTTCTCGACTTCAACGAGGAGATATTTATCCTGAAAGTATGATCCTTTTACAAGATATAGAAATTGATACTGATAAAAAGAATGAAGAGAGAAAAAAGATTGCTGAAGCTATTAAACAAAAGAAAATCGAAAAAGCTCACGATAGTAAAAAGGATAGAAAAAAGAAAAAGAAGAGAGGACATCATGAAAGTACTGGCGATGGTATAATAGTTGCTAAAGACAATATGCAAGATATTTTAAGTGCATTTAGAAAAGAGAATGGCACTTCAGAAAGCACTAGTTTTATAGTCAAGGATGAATACAAAATAAAAATCTAAAAAAATAAAAAAAGGAAGCAGAACTTGTATCTTGCTTCTCAATCTCCTTTTGTTCTATAAACTAAAATTCATTTGTTTCCAAATATTGTGAAATTATTTTAAGTTCATTATTGATTGTTATCTTCGCTACTTTTTGTGCAATTTTAAGTTCATAGACTTTTTCATATTCTTGCAATCTGTCAATGGTTAGAAAAACTAATTTTAATGAAGGAGCTAGATTGTCTATATCAAAAAGATGGAGCAATTTTTTACACTTTCCTTTGAAACTTAATTCAGGGTTGAGATTGGGTATATCCTTGTTGTCAAAGATGAAATGGACATGTAAACAATCATCTTCAAAAAATAGTTCAGTTCGACAGAATTCGTTAGCATACTGTCTATTTTGATCAACACGAGAGATTCTAGAGAATTCTTCAATTTCATCAACAAATGTTAGTAATGAAGAAAGGTTCTCAATAGACTGTATCTTGAAACCAGGGCTAGTGTGGTCACTCATAGCTTGTAAGATGAACAATTTTGAGGATAATTTAGCTAAGTCGGTCGTTTCAATGCTTACATTTTTTAAGTCGCTATAACTTATTTGCATTTTTTCGAAGAAAGCTACTGTTTTCATGAGAAGATACGCACTCATTATTCCATGAGTATAACTTTCAAAATCTCTTGAATACCTTAAGAATCGGTGAACGTCCTTTTTCATTTCATTAGGAAATTCATAGACTTTTTTCAGAGTCTCTTTTTCTAAATCCGTTAAAGTAGAAATAAGACCTTTCACTTCACTTATAGTTTCATAAGGCTGTTCTTGTGTTTCTATTATCATTAACACGCATTGATTAAGAAAATCTATGCAATTTTTCACGTTTTCAGTCATATTAGGTGCGGAATAGTCAGCTGAAAGGTTAAAAGTGTATGAGAAGGATATTGTTTCCAAAAATTGTTGTATCCATATTTGTTGAATAGATTCGTAGTGGAAGTCAAAAACATTAAATTTTGTGAGAGAGAAGTAAGGAAGAATTTTTCCTATTGCTTTGTTAATTTTTGTAATTTTGGTTAAAGGATATCCTAAATCGTGGGTTAAAGCTGCTACACATCTAACTGAATCTTGGTATTCATTAGAAACAATCAAATTTTCAAAGATATTTATCACATATTCAAAGATTTCAGGTTCATCAATAGTTTTGAATAGGTTCAGCATAGCAGGGTAGAAATCTTCTTGGAATCTTAAAGCCATAAACAAAACATCAAATTCGTTTCTTTTGTACAGATATTCTGTTAGAAAGTATACCCACAAGCAATGTAAAGTATGATCACGGTAAAAACTGTCAGAAGCGAAAATCAGTTCTTCAAACTTGACAAAGTCGTCGAAATAATCAAAAAGTTTGTCGTATCCCCTTTTATCTTGATCCATGTAAGAGAGAGAGTGTTTAACTAAAAATTTCCAGATATCTTTAGCAACTTCAATTTTGTGATGAATAGTTGTGCTCTCTATCAAGGACAGAAGTTGTTTTTCTAAATATGCTTTTTCTTCATATTTATTTTCTAAAAATTTGATATTGTTATTATTTAACTGTTCCAAATAGAACATTATAACTGTTTTTTCATCGATATTATGTATATTATTCACAATTTGGGAAAAGCACTTACTTAATTAAAAAGATTATCATAGTTTTTGTCAAAGTAAGTGAAGTCAAGGCGGTAAATTTATTTAAAAAGTATCGTTATGGCTTCTGATAGTGATGAGTAATAACCCTGACAGAATAAAAATTTTTTCTACAAAACAAGAGCTTAAGGTTTTTCTACTTCTTTTTGTTTTTGCACTTTTTATTGTTCCTCTTTCAGTAATATCAATTAATGATGAGAAGTATGTCTCTGAAAAGAACACACACATCCTTGAACTCCCTGAAAGTTCAGAACGTCTTTATTGTACATACTATACTGGTACTATTGATTATGGCGTTATATTATTGGAAGGTTTTGGAAGTGATCAGATTGCCTTAAAAAATATCGCTATCGAGTTCCTTTCCATGGGTTTTCATGTTTTATCTTTTGACTTTTCAGGTCATGGTCGTTCAACAGGAGCACTAAGTTTAGATAATGCTGAAACGGATAATTTAGCTCTACAAGTTTTATTTGTAACCGAATATTTCAAAGAACTCACAAATTTAGAAGAATCTCAAATCGTTTTTCTTGGTCATAGCATGGGCGCAAGAGTTGCTCTACAATCACAAATTATCACCAACTCCACATTAGTTAAAGGACTAATTTTGGTAGGTGCACAAATTAATTTAGACTTCAACGCTCAATCTAGCTTTTTCACTGGAGTAGATGATACTACTTTAGAATGGATAATGACTCTAAATGAGACTAATCCCGCAACAAATATACTCATATTAACAGGAGAATGGGATGATGTTCTTCCTCCAAATTCAGCTAAATTACTCTACGAAAAACTTACAGATGAAAAAGTTACTGGGAGTTCAGCTTTTTATCAAGCTAATACAGGAGAGATAAGAGAATTAGAAATATTCTCGCACTTGTTTCATAATTATGAAGTTTATTCATCAAGAGTAATCTATAAAGCAAAAGAGTGGACAAATGAACTTTTCTCATTAGAGTTAGAAAATATAAACACAAGCATAACTTCTCTACGTATAGCTATGTGGTTTGTAAGTCTGTTTGGTCTTTTCTCCACACTTGTTACAGGAGTAGTGCTAACAAGATCTCTCAATCCAACCGCAAAAAGTATTGAAGACATTACTAACCAAGAAGTGTTTATCATTAAATCAACAAAATTTCTTTACAGTAAAATCCTTCTATGGTTAGCTGCTTTACCCTTTACTCTTCTGCTTTTTGGAATATTCTTACTGATACCTTTAGCTAATCCTGTTTTCAATCTTATTTATGCAGGATTCATTGGAGGATATGGGCTACTATTGAGCATACTTTATTACTTGGGAAGAAAACCAGGCACAAAAGGAACAATGAAAATAAGAAAAGGGAATTACATCGAGCTCATCAGATTAATAATTGGTTTATCAGTTGCTAAATTAGTTCTAATTGGAACAATAAACTTCACTAAAAGCGGAATATACTATGTTTTAGGTGTAAATAGAATCATCTGGTTAGTAGTCTTGAGTGCTTTTACTTTTATTGGGTTTTA
>CAZEQQ010000222.1:0-4972 GCA_964514425.1 uncultured archaeon | reverse complement strand
TTTTTTGTTCTATTTTTTCTAATTGTTTGTTCAAATCTTTTTTGATCTTAAAAGTAGTTTGTAGATAAGAGTAATAGAGTGTAGCAGTGAGAAGATGATGGTAAGGACCATACAAATGCATGGAAGGGTGTTTTAGTATTGAAACAATTTCCTCTATTATATTACTAACGCCTCTTTGTGAAACTTTACGGATTAATTCTTGAGGAGAGGCTAATCTACATTCTTCACAAAAGAAATGATGAGAATTAAGAGAGCAAATGTAATCTACATTTTTATCTACATGACAATAATAACAGTTTTGCTGCTGTTCTTTCGAAACTTCTATGAATTCTCCTACACAAAGGTAGCAAGTCACTTTAAATCCTCATTCTAAACTAGGAAAACATAATAAAAATCTTTCATTAGAACACAAATAGCGGAAATTAAGCTAGTTTAAACATAACAATGAAAATCAAAAAATAGTTCTATCCTTTTTGTATAATTACGAGGATTTTAATAGTATTTTCTAAGTTGAGATTCAAATGAATCCGAAGTTAGGTTGTCATGTTTCTATAACAGGGAACGTCGACAAAGCTTTTGATAGAGCTAAAATTATAGGGTGTGAAACTTTTCAAATTTTTCTTAAAAGTCCGAGAATGTGGAGATTAAGAATATTTAATGAAAAAGAAGTAGCTAATTTCAAAGCAAAAAGTAAGACGTATTCGATTGCACCAATTATTGGTCATATCTCTTATCTTCCTAATTTAGCTTCACAAAATGAAGAAATTTACAAAAAGTCGATTCATTCTTTTGTGAAAGAAATAAAATTGTGTAAGTTATTAGAAATTCCTTATCTCGTTATTCATTCAGGGAGTTATAAGGGAAACTCATTTGAGAAGGGTTTTGTAACATATATTTCCTCCATTATGAAAGGAATAGAAGCAGCTGAAGGGAAAATTATGCTTTTAGTAGAAAATACAGGAAGCACAAAAAATTCTCTAACAGCAAAATTCGAACATATAGAAAAAGTACTCAATGAAATAAATGATAAAAAATCAGTAGGAACATGTTTTGATACTTGTCATGCATATGCAGCGGGGTATGACTTATCTACAGCGCGTTCAGTCAATAAAACTTTAGAGGATATTGAAAGTACCTTTGGCACAGCAAATATACATGTCATTCATGCAAATGACACCATAGGAGAATTAGGATCAAATCTTGATAGACATGAGCATGTCGGTTTAGGAAAAATAGGTAAAGAAGGTTTTGAAACACTAATCAACCACAATTTATTAAGAAATAAACCTTGGATATTAGAAACACCAATTGATGAGAGAAGAGACGATCGAAAAAATATAGACTATTTGAGAGGACTATGCAAAAAATAAGAAATAGAAGGTTAGTTAGTTTTTAATTCTCAATTAATTCAAGTTTAAACTTATCATTAGTAGCAATTTTGTATTCTTTGATTTTTATGAATTTATTCTTTCTCCCTTCGTGATTCAAAGTTAAAGTGATACAATCCTCCTCCTTTTTACCAGTTATCGTTATTTTTTCATATTCTCCTTCTTGATATTCAAGAGACCTACCATCATCAAGATAAATCTCTCCTTTCATATCATTTGCAGGAAAGATAAGAAGAGTAATTGGACTTGTTAGCAATTCTTCAGTATTTTGGACATCATCTTCAATAATAGGGATAATCGACCCAGCTTTAACAAATAGGGGTATAGAATCTAATGTAACTGGAATGGAGTAAGTGGAATTTCCTTCATAGTGTTTACCTTCGATATCATACCAATCACCACTTGGTAGATAGAAAGAAGTTTCCTTAGCTCCTTTCGTTAATACTGGGGCAAGGAGGAAGTTTTCACCAAAAAGACATTGATTATTAAGCCATTTACTATCAAAACACATGAAATCTTCTACATTATAGTACCATAAAGGTTTAAGAACGGGAGTTCCTTGTTCACAACTTTTCCTTATTTCATTATAGATATAAAGCAAGAGTTTGTATCTCAATTTTATTGCTTGTTTGATTCTTTCTTCTGTTTCTAATCCATATACCCAAGGTTCATGAGCACAATTTTTGTTTATGCTATGATTTCTATAAAAAGGATAAAACAGTCCTGCTTGGTACCATCTTGTTACTAATTCTGCTGAAGGTTTACCCAAAAATCCTCCTATATCGGGACCAATCATTACTTGTCCACTTACTGCCATATTAATTAACATAGGGAAACACATTCTGAGATGCTCCCAGTTAGCAGTATTATCTCCTGTCCAAGATCCCGAATATTTTTGAGTTCCAAGATATGTACTACGTGTTAAAACAAATACTCTTTCATTTGGCATTAATTCTTTTAGGCCTTCGTAAGCTGCTTTAGCCATTAAATGACCGTAAAGATTGTGAATATCTTTATGAGCAAGTTTTTTACCCTCATTAGGATGAATAACATCATCGGGCATAGTTCCTATTCGATTAAAAACTGAAGGATCATTCATGTCAATCCAAAAACCTTTGATACCCGCTTCAATTAAAGCTGAAAAATGCTTTCCGAACCATTTTTGCGTCTTTTCCTGTGTAAAGTCAGGAAAATGACAATCTCCCGGCCACACTTTACCCACAAATAAACTCTCATCAGGATTTAAGCAGAAATGCCCATCCTTTATTCCCTCTTCGTAAAGAGTATAACCTGCTTCAACTTTTATTCCAGGATCCGTCATAGCAATAAGTTTGAATCCTTGTTGAGCCAATTTATCAGATAATTGTTTAGGATTGGGAAAATGTTCCCTATTCCATGTGAAAACTTTGTAATTATCCATATAGTCAATGTCCAAATGGATATAATCGCAAGGAATACGTTTTTTCCTAAATGTTTCAGCTAAATCTAATACTTCTTTTTCTGGATAATAAGACCATCGACACTGGTGATGCCCTAAAACAGATAAAGGGGGAAAAGGACTAACACCTAATAACTTACTAATTTTTTGGTATAACCCTTCTAAACTTGTGGATGAAATAAAATAGTAAATTAACTCTTGATCTTTAATGAAATATTCAGTAACAAATTTTTCTTTTTGTTCATTAATATTTATCTGTGCTTTTTGTGGCTTATCAAAAATGACAGCAATAAACTCTACTGTTTCCCTAACAATTAATAAAAGTGGTTGAGTTTGGTAGAGGTTTTCACTAGTATTGTCATAAGGTAATGAGTCAGTATTCCAAAAAGAAGTGGTAGTGTTTTTTCTTTCCATCTGTCCAGTGGTCTCTCCTAACCCAAAATAGTGTTCGTCGTCATGAGAGCTAAAACGATTTAATTTTAACCATTCTTCATCTTCTGATTGAAAAATGATTGTGTCCCACTCAAAACCCAGATCTTGTTTAATTATACTAAGCTGACCATCAGTCCTTACTCTAACTTCAAATGTTCCTTTTTCGTCCTTTAAAGCCCTGTCATCTTCAAATACTCTTTCTTCTGTCAATTTACTACTTTTTAGATTTTGTTCACCTACAGCCCAAGAATCTGATTGTTTATTTTTGAAATAATGAACCTTAATTATATCTGAATCAATAATATCAACAGCTACGTTAAACCTATTATCTTGTTCCTTAACTAGCTCTTCTTTGTTAATAGCTCTTGCAACTTCTACATCCATTCTTTTCCATTTTTTTGGTGGATTAACTCTATTATATTTGAAGTGTTTAGCTCTTATTAGCTTCTTAAGCACAAATTCTACTAATGCTGTAGGAACTTTACCGACGAAATCAGTTGACATTGAGTGATTTTCCCTTTAGTGTATAAAATCTTATTGGACTTCTTTGTAACTTATAAGGAAAAAGATGCTTACAATCGAAAATGTCATCAGAAATTCCATAAATGCTATGTTAAAACGAACACTTGTAATCTTCAATATTATGTTTTTATTCATTATTCAATTTAATCACATTCATTAAATCACATTCAATTTATTATGACTTCATATATTATTGTGTGCTTAAATACAAGTTATTAATAAGCAATTAGTAAGAAAGACAAAGAGATTTAAGATACCCACAAATTGCAGTAGGAACCATTCTTGCAACAATTCAACACCTAAATTTAATAACTCAAATCTCCTTTTTTGAACCTTTAATCTGAAATAACTTAAAATATAAAAAAGGTCAAAAATTGAATATAAGTAAAATAATTATTTTTGAGACTATAGCTACAAAAATTAAAAACAGTACTATCATTATGTGTAATAAATTGGTTGTGACTTCTTCTTCAACTTCTTCTTCTACTTCTTCTTCAACTTCTTCTTCAACTTCTTCTTTAACTTCTTCTTTAACTTCTTCTTTGATTTTATTTCTTTCTATAAAAGTATAAAATAGTATTGAGGTAGCTAAAAAGTACAATATGTATATGATTACATTAAAAAAGACATAGAACCCTAAAAGATTATGACCTATCTGATCTATCCGTAGGAATGAAAACATTCGGGATAATTGAATTTCTATAATGTTTAAATGTGCTAATAATGAAACTATTGATATTTCAAAAATTTGAAGAATAAGGAGAGGTAAAAGTAAAAAAATAAAAACAATCACATGTATCTCTCCTCCTTTAGAGGTGTACTTCGTTTTTGAACTAAACAAATGAGTTAGCCAAAGAAAATTCTTTTTCTTTTTCTTTTGTTCCATATTTATCAACTTTCCAAAATTTCTGTTATATCTCTTTTCAACACACCTAAGTGTCTTTACACTACAGCCCACACAGTGTCGAGATCTATCCCAAAATATCCGTGAATGAGCTTATCTCTCATCCCTGCAATATCTTTCCAAGGCACATGTGTATGATCATTTTTTAATTGCTGTGATATAAGTTTTGAAGCTTCCCCCATTATCATTAATTGCCTTATTACACCATCTTGAATTAAATTGTTAGAAAGAAATTGTTCATAAGTTAAATCTGAAGTATATTCCAAAACTCTAATGATAGAATCATAG
>CAZEQQ010000221.1:0-4993 GCA_964514425.1 uncultured archaeon | reverse complement strand
GACAATCTTTTTTTGGAGAATAATAGTACAGCACTTTCTTTCATTTCGTTGACGCTATTCGATTTTATTCCTGAATTATTCCTTTTTAACTCTCCTAATGAAGCGATAAAAATTTCAAGTAATTTAATTGCTCAATTACGTTCATACTTACAATTTCATAGTCCTTATACTTCCGAGTTTACAGACTATTTTAACTTTAACCCTCTTTACTATTCTCCACATCAGCCACAATTTTATACTAGTACAATCACTAGTATGTTAGAAAATAGAATTTGGAAAGTATCTAAGGAAAATCAACCAATATTTACCTATTTGTTATTTTTAGTTTGTATTGGCGTAATCATCTTACTTTTGAAAAATTTTAGTCTTACCTACCATGAACTACAAAAAGAACACTATACATATGTCCTTCTAAGAGGAGAAAAGAAAAAAACGCTTCTTCATCACCTCCTACAAACCTATGTTATTAAAATTCTTCCTATCACACTTATTAGTAGTATTGGATTACAACTTTTCTTTCTCCACACTTTTATCCCTGAATTAACGAAGAATACCTCGTTTATTTTGCAATTACTTTTATTATTGACCCTCTCTTTTCTTTTTGTTATATTGGTTCATCTTCGGTATATTGTTCAAACTTTTCCTTTTCACCCGAGTGAAAAAACTGCTTCTCTTACTTTTTTTCAAAAATTTAAACAAGATTTTGTAAAACACATCTTTCCCGTTTTAATCCTAGCTGTTGTTGTGTTTCTATTCATTTCTCTTTTTATTGCCAATGATATCCCTATATTTCATTATGACGGGAGAACACAAGATAATGTTCCTCCTTTGTTTGTCTTGCTTTTGTTTATCCTAACTTTTTCGTGTATCCTCGGAATTTACTTTGTTTATATTTTCCTAAAAAACTATCTTTCTTATTTTGGACAAGGAGTAGGGTTGCTAGTAGCTCGTTTATCACGATTGAAGAAGTATGTTCGCATACCCCTTTCTCAAACACTTAAAAAGAACACAAAAAATTCATGGATATTGGTGTTATTTATTCTATTTATTACTATTCCTTTGTTAACGATCGATTCTTTCGATAATTTTCAAACTTCTTCTTCTTCTATCAATCAGCTCTATGATGTCACAGTTCAACTAGCTTACCATGACTTAGCATTCGTTGAACCTCGCATAGAAGAATTTACTACAGAGAAATTAGATATTTATGCTAGAAATTTAGGTTGGACTATGATTACATTTAAAGACGATGAGATTCATAGGAAAGATTACAGTTTAGGTTATTTTTATATTAATAAAACTGATTTGCACGCTTTAGCCTCTCTCGATAACTTCGACGAATACTATCGAGGAAGCACACATTCATCATTTCCTCTCCAAGAACTTTTACAATCTAACATCAGTTGTATTATTAGCAAACAATTTTCTGATTTAACAGAAATGAAGAGTGGGCACAATTATTCACTAGACTTACGTATGGAATTTCCAAAATATGAAACCTTTAACTTTTCTATTGTTGATGTTGTATCTTTCCTCCCATTCTTTTCTTGGATAACATCTTATACTTACGATGTGAAGCCTGAATATCTCATAACTACAGGTGAGGATTACGGTTTACAAGGCAGATGGCAATATATTTACCGTCATTTACGTTTAGCAGAAGGAAAAACATTAGATGAATTTAGAGAGTTTATCGTTTTGTTACGAGAAAAATATCGTATAACTATTAATATTGTAGATTTTAGTGATTTTAAGTTATTCAGTAAACTTTACCCTTATAACACTCCTATTATGATAACAATACATCTCACTATTCTTCTCCTTGGGGCTCTTTTTGTTGCTATGTACATAAGTTTCTATCTAAATCGCAACCTTGTTGATTTATTCGCTCAGTTTTATCCTTTGTATGCGAGAGGGTTGCCTCTCAAATCAGGGCTTTTCCTCTCTATCCTTGCTGTTCTATTTAAGGTAACTGTGCTATTTTTTGTCAGTGTCGTTCTTGCTGCTCTTTACACACAACTTTTCTTATTTTTGAGTAAATCTAGCACCTATGGGTATCTACCTTTCATTTCTTTTGGATCTTATTCCTCTACATTTTTCTTTAGCACTTTATCTACTCTTACCTTACTTACTCTTACTACATCTCTTTTTCACTCTTTAAAACTGCGGAAGAGTATCTTGATCCTCTCTTCTTCCGAATCTTCAAAACAACAATTGATGGATGTTTTAGTATGATCGTCAAGTTAATGAAAATCATTCTCAAAAATCAAAAAAGAGAAACTATTCTTGAATGTCTCCTCCTTTTGACTATATTTCTTCTTTCTTTCTCCACATTTATTTTCTATATTGATTCTTATCGTGCTGAATGGGAAGATCTTTTCTATACGGAAACTCCTTCTGATTTACAGTTCTCAATATCTGAAACACTCACAACCTTTTCTTTTATTTCTCCCCAACTCCAACGGTTATTTTCTTCTTCATCTTTCATTCTTAATCCTCCCTCTCTTCTATTTAGTGCTTTTGCAAATGAAAGTTTTAGTCTACCCGCAGCAATATATTTGGCATGTAGTAGTAATTTGTTTAACCAGTTGAGCAACACTAGTTTGCCTACAAATGAAATACATGTGGTTACATCAAATCTTGAATTAAACACATCTTCCTTTTCTATCGTTTATTTAGCTACTGATAACCCTCAAAATCTGAGTATTACCTCTATTCTTTCTCCTACTGAGTTAGAAAACTCTATGGCAATCTCAAGTTCATTATTTTACAATTACATTGAGTCTTCTTCTACTTATTCTGATGATCTTCAACACGATATCCCTATTGTTCTTTTTTCTGTTAGCCATTTATTTTCTCTCTTTAGAGACGGAAACAGCACATTGTTGGAAGAATTGTCCTCAAGTGGTCTTTATCATTCAGACTATCATTTTGTATGGGGACATAAATTGCACTTTCTTGATAGCTTTCCAAAGTCCGTTATTGCAGAATATAACAAATGGGCAGGAGTTTACTTTTCAAATATTCGAGAGCATTATTATCCAGATTACATCTTTTCTTCTTCTCTTTCTATTCAAAGTTTCAAACATTTTGAAGAAAATTTACAACATTTGAACGATAAATTTCTTTCTTCCTTTCTCAGTTCTCTATTCTTTTTCGTTGTAATATCAAGTTTTTTTATGACCATTTTTTATTTCTATCTCAAAAATCAAGTATCGAACTTACAGAGTTTAACGAAGTTTTTAACTACTAAAGGAACAAAAACTCGTACTATCTCTAACTCATTACTTCTTTTACATTTACTCAATTTTATTACTGCGCTGGTTCTATCGTGTATATTTATTTTTACGCTCTCTTTCCTCCTCAACTATTATACTTGGAGTTTCTATTATGTTATCTTTGGTTTTTCTATAGGTGTTAACTTTATAATAGCATTCTTTTTTGAGTATAGAGTATTAACTTTTCTCAACTCCCAGATAGTTGAATCTCAGACTGATAAAGGATTATCTCAATCCTCAATCATCCGTAATGTTATCTTATTTTCAACAACTATTTTTGCACTCGTGATATTAACTGTTGTTATCTACATTGCATTTTTTGATGGAAAAGATTCTATCAGTCTCACGATACTTATATTTCCAATGTTGCTACTAATTTCTCTCTATCTCTCACTCCGCTATATTCCTGAAATAATCAGAAACTATTTTTATCCTTCTTTATCTAAGCTATTAGTCGTTCATCGTAGAGCGAACAAGTTTTTTATTAAAGTTTTAAACTATTCTTACAGAGATCAGAAGAATCTATGGTCAATTCTCTTCACAATCTCCCTAATAACATCTATCTTTATATTCACATATTCAGAACTAAACAACTATGAAAACACAAAATACCAAACCATGTTTCTCAATGAATATACTATCATTCTGAATGATGGAAGAGATCTTACCCGAATCACTAACAATTTTAACATATCAGAATATTGTGGGCTATATTATTCAATCAACACAGTTTATTCTCTTAATTTGGGTACTAACTTCATAGTGCTTCTTGATTCTCCCCTTTCTTACTATGAAAGTGTTACTGCACACAGTAGTTATTTTGCTCGAAGTTCTAATAAGAACCTCTTTTCGCTTTTAAACACATCACACTATGCAACTATTACAAATAAGGTGACAGCGGATAAATTATATCTTACTACAAATAATGATTTTACTTTAGAATATGACCATAGAGAAAACACTACTGGGATAGTTGAAGAACGAACGTTAGTCAAAACAGTAGAGTATCTACCTTTTGTTACGAATTTTTTACGCAATCACAATTACTTTCTTTCTGCATATTCAAAGGATTCAGCTTTTAGTAACCTAATCAATGAAGGTCTAATGAGAGCTGTTTTAAGCGTAAATCTCTCAAAAAACTTAACAACGCAATCACTTGCCGACTTTCTATACGAACAAAATATTGAGTACACAGTCTATAACAAAGAAAATTATGGCTACATCTTTAATATTGACCCACCTGTGAATACGGTAATCTCAAGTTCTAAAATTTCATTCTCTTTTCTTATTATTTTTTTCCCAGTAATTGCTTTTTCCTTTACAGCATATATCTATTCAAAAATCAAAACATATTTTTACTACTTTGAAATACGAGGATTGAAATCCTCACTAACAACGAAAAGCATATACCTTTTTTTAGGCTCACTTATCAGCACTCATCTAGCTTTTACAGTAATGCTTACATTGATTCTCATATTAATGTTGAGTAAAATAGCGGAAACAGTTCTAATTATGCCCTATAGTCCATCATTATGGGTCTATTTAATTATAGCGAGTATATTTATAGGATTAGCTCTTCTATTTTATGTTTTATTGATGTTACTGGAAAAATCATATCCCATGACAAAGGTGTTAAACAATGAATAAAGAACAAAAAACAAAAAAAGAACAAATAATACAAATATTGGGACTATTACATGTCTACAAAGGAAATG
>CAZEQQ010000220.1:0-4996 GCA_964514425.1 uncultured archaeon | reverse complement strand
CTGCTTCACTTTTACTAATTTCCATCTTTTTGGCTAAATCACCTAAATATATAGTTCTATAGGCTGAAATCAATTCAATTGCTTTATGATATCTACCAATTCTTACGATATAAACTATATATGCGCTTAAGAATAGAGGAAATGCAAATGCTAGTAGCATCCAAGGTATCCACGCAAAGATAGCTATAAGTACCCAGAAAATACCAATACCAATCAATATTTTTTCAGCAGTTCCTGATTGATCTTTGATTTTTTCAAAGAACACATTATTTGTGTATCTTTTAGGTTCTTTAGCAATAACATAATTTCCCCCTTCATAGCGTGGTAAACTTGCTTGTATTTGTACAGGCTCTTCTCTCATTCTTTGATTATGAATAGTTTCTTCTTTACTCTTTCTTTGTGATACAGAACCATTTTCAGTTTGTCTGGGATGTCTTTGCTCATTTGAGTAAGCCTTATCCTGTCTATCTCCTCTATAAGAATCTCGATAAACTACTTCGTTTCTTCTATTTCCACCACTTAAAGGGATAAGAATCAAAGCTTTAAAGATGTATCCTATTGTATGAAGAACAAGAATAGTAAAGAATACAGTGAATATAATAGCAAGGACAGTAGCAGCAATGCTTATTCCTGCATTAATTTTCATGATATAATACTCAATGGATAGAGTTTTCTCTGTTGAAGGGTTAATTATCACTAAATATCCATCAAAGTCTACAAATTGTTTATGAGCGCTATATCCACTCATCTTCTCATAGTAGAGTAATGGAGCTATAGTTTGGTTTTGTTTTAACCAATTTTCATATTGTACATCAGTTAAAGCATAGACTTCAAAGTAACCACCTGATCCTACTGACCAGAATCCTGTATAGCTATTATAAGCAGAGCTAATTGTGAATGTTTGATTTCCTTGAGGAGCTAAACTCATTGTTGAAACTGTATAGTCTGAACCTGTTTGTACCCCTACACTCACTACAATTGCCAAAGGAATTATCGATAGAATCGAAAATACCAATGCCACAACGGCTAATCCGTTCCAAAAATTTAATCGATCTTTTGTCATTAAACCACCTTTTCAAACGAATGTTTTTTCTATAACTACTTTAGTGGTTACCATATTTAAAGGTTTCCATTCGGCGCGGAAGAGGTATTAAGAAGTGAAAAACTATAAAAAGAGGAATTCATACCACCATAGTAGTAACCTTTTTATATTTGATGAGTATAAAGGAATATAGAGATGACAGAAAAAGAAGAAATTATAGAAAAACTTAAGACAATGGGGTTCTCAGAATACGCTTCAAAAGCATATTTAGCGATTGTACAGCTAGGAAAAGCTAGTGCACCAAAGATAGCAGAAGTGTCAGATGTACCTAAAGCTAAAGTTTACGATGTCTTAAATGGGTTGTATAAAGAGGGATTCATTGGAAAAGATGAACAGGAGAAGGTCGCTGAATACTTTGCATATAAGCCTTTAGAAAAGATTGAGGATTGGTTGTTACAATTCAAAAATTTAGCTGAATATTTGGAAAATATGTTTGGGAGGGGTGCGCCTGTAAATGAGTATGGGTTTTATTCGTTAGGCAATTATACCGAGAAGTTACAAGCATCCGATTTTTACTATATTTTTGATCAAAGTGATAAACTCTACGAAACCCACGTAACAGGGAGAATATCAGATTACTATAGAGTTAAAGGTAATTCTCATGCCTTAATTGCGGTTAACAAACAAGAAATAGTCATCTTAGTAGATAGAGGGAATAGAGTCCAATATATTTTAATAGAGGATTCAGTTTTTTATAATACAGTTGATTATCTTTTTAATCTCACCCCAGTTTCTAGAAAAATCACAGATGAAATGTTATTTCTTACTGTTGGTGAAGATGTGCTCTATATGGATACTTTAACATCTTGTTCAGGCTACTATTCAGGTGTGGATGGAAAAATATGGTTAACTGCTAGCAGAGTTTTTCTTAAATTCCCAGAAAAAGAGGTTTATGCGCGTCCAATAAAATCTCTTTCAACTAGTGAGATTCAATCTGATGGTAGTACATCTCTCGTAATTATCAGAAAAGATGGACAGAGAGAAATCAACAGCATTTATACAAACTCTGATCCTAAGCTCTTAGTTAACATGGTAAAATTTCTAAAAAAATATGAAGATATAATCAAATGAGCTAAATCATACAAGAGTGATCTTGTATTGTATCTTCTACTATTTCCTCTAAATCATATTTTGGGCTATATCCTAATTTTTCGATTTTTTTTGTTGAAAATACCCATTCTTTACCCATCATTCTTGCATAGTTGCGGTTGAACAATGTTTCCTTTCGTGGATTAAGGATTTTACTACCCATTTCAAACAAAAATGAACTGAAAAACAGTATAGGATAAGGAAAGTTTATTTTCCGCCTATTTTTTCCTATTAATCTTTTCTCTATTACTTGTATCAGTTCTTTGAAGGTAGGATTACAAGAAACTACATTGTAAAGTTCCACATCTTTCTCTTTTGCGTTTCTTCCTATCAGATTAAATGCTTGCCCTATATCATAAGGATGGACAACTGACACTCTATGTTTTGAATCGCCCATTATTGGGAGAAAGTTAAATTTAAGAAATTTACTAATATAATTAGAGAAATATCTGTCTCCTTGCCCTATCACTAAGGGTAATCGTACTATGCCACCTTTAATGCTGTAATTTTCACAATATTCTCGCACTTTTTCTTCTGCTAAAAATTTAGACTTAGCATAGTGACCACTTGGTTGAGTCTCATGTTCTTCATTCACTGGTATAGTCTGTAATTTTCCATATATTGAAACAGAACTTGTAAACATAAACTCTTTACATCCTGCATCAATAACTTCAGAGAGAAGATTTTCTGTCCCTTCTGTGTTTATTTTGTAGAAATACTCTTTTGGTTGATGTTGTTCTACACCACCTGCGATATGCCAAACTTTCCCAACATTGACATCTTTTAGAGCATTTTTAAGAGAATTTTTATCAGCTAAGTTACCATAGAGGTAGTTTATTCTTTCATTTTTTTCTTTCGGTTCTTTTCTTACTAAAGCGTAAATCGTAGTATTTGGAGCATTTTTTTCTAAATATTTCATTATACCCCCACCTGCACAACCTGTTGCTCCTGTTACTAACAATGAGGTCATAAACTCTATTTTTGCAGCTTGTAAAAAAAGATTTGTTTAAGCTAACTATCTTTAGTAGGGTCATTTAATTTGGGATATAAACCATAATCTTTATAGAACTATCAGACTATTATTTCATAGGTTCTTGACATTTTAGTGAAAACTATTTATATATGTCATTACTATTTCTGCAAAAGAATACTAACGAGGTTAAAACTGTGAAAACATACATAATGCAAAAAGAAAAACTTCCACAGTTTTTGACAATTTTACAAGGTGATGGTAACCTATATGGTCCAGTCAAGCAAAAGAACCATCACTCTTTTGAATTAATCAAAGATTTGTCAATGCTAGATTTGAAATATACCCATGTCTTGTTAGGAATGAAAAAATTCCTTACACCACCAAAATATGTCACACAACGTTTTACAAGACATGAAGTGCGTGAAGAGATACAGAAGATGAGATGAATATCGTTATTGGAGTGCATCCTTGTGATATCCATGCCATTAAAATTCTCGATCGTTTGTTTTTAGGACAAATTCATGATCCTTACTACAAAAAACGTAGAGAAAATTTGATTATAATTGGTCATTCGTGTTTACCTGATGATAAATGTCTCTGCCAATCTACTAGAACAGATATGGTTGAAGATGGATTTGACATTTTTCTTACAGAATTAGAGAATGAATATCTTGTATGGGTAGGTTCTAGTAAAGGATTAGCCATTGTTCTCTCTGCTGAAGATTTGTTTGAAGAAAAAATTCCTAACCGTATTATTGGTGAATACATTAGATGGCAAGAGAAACGTCAAGAGATGTTTACAACAAGTTTTCCATTCAAACATATGCCCGACATGATACATTTAGCTTATGATAGTGAGATTTGGGATAAATTTGGCGAAAAATGTCTTTCTTGTGGTACGTGTAGTCTTGTTTGTCCAACATGTAATTGCTTCAATGTCGATGATAGAATACTCATAAACACTGAAGAAGCAGTAAGAGAGAGAATGTTAGACAGTTGTACGTTACCATATTATAGTATGGTAGCTGGTGACCATGATTTTCGTCCAGATAGAACAAAGAGATTAAAACTCTATTACACGCATAAATTGAAAGAATTCATTGGTAAGTGGGGACAACCTGCTTGTGTAGGATGTGGAAGATGCTATACATATTGTCCTGTTGATATCAATGTTGTGACCATTTCAAATGCTTTGCATGATGATGTTTGTAAAGATCAGGAGTGTCCAAAATGATAGGTGAAAGAAACAAAATGGCGAGCTCATATAAAGCTCATCCCGCAGAAATTGTAACAATAAAAGATTTGTCAGTTGATACAAGATACTTTAAAGTGAAATTCACAGAAGAAGATATCATACCTAAAACTGGAGAATACAAACCAGGTCAATTTGCTATATTTTCTATTCCAGGAGTAGGTGAAGCACCGTTCTCAATTTCCTCAACACCGACGCGACCATCTTACCTAGAATTTGGAGTAAGAAAAGTAGGAGTATTTACTGATGCTCTATTTACTTATGGTGAAGGTGAACAAATTTCCATTAGAGGCCCTTATGGTAATGGGTTTAATATGGAAGAGATGAAAAGTAAAGATATTATCATTGTAAGTGGTGGTTTAGGTGCTGTTCCTCTCCGTTCTGTTCTACTTTATATAGAGGACAAAAAGGAAGATTTTGGAAATGTCTATTTCTTAAATGGTGCTCGTACACCTGAAGACATGCTTTTCCGTGAAGATTTCATTGCAATGAGTGAAAGGAAAATATTAGAAACACATCTTACTGTAGATAAAGATCCTACAGGTTCATGGCCTTATAATGTGGGTGTCGTTACTACTTT
>CAZEQQ010000219.1:0-5030 GCA_964514425.1 uncultured archaeon | reverse complement strand
CACAAAAATGTCTTCTAACTTTCAATAAAGTTATTAATCTATTGAAAATCGAATTAATTTCTAATCCTGCAGAAGCTGATATCGACTTATCGCTCACTAAAATTACGAAAGAAACGTTTGTAAAACTTTTAAATTGATTAGGGATTAAGGACTATATTTTTCCGGATTTAAGGTAGTTAATCAATAGTGGAATATCATGTGATGGTATACCTATCATAGGGCTAGAGGAAACGACTTTACTATCTCTTTCATGAAAATGATGAGGGCAAGTTTTAACATCCCACTGATCATCATAATTGTCAAAGCGAGCATAATCGCCTTTTTGAGCACTAAAAACTATTTGGTAAGCATACTCATTAAACTCATTATAACGAAAATATAGTTGAATGCCCGAATTGAGAACAACCTTTAACTGGTAAATATCACTTCGGAGTTCATCAAACAAAACTTCTTCACTAAGTGATTGTAAAAGGAGTAAACGTGCGTCTTGAAGACTATTCAAAGGAGATATCATATTGGTTCCTCTGGGGAGATTGAGAGTAACAATTCATGAAGCCGTTTATAATCAGCAGAAAGTTGCTTCAAAGTGATAGCATCCATTTCTGCATCCTCAATCTCTCCAAATTTCACTTTAGTGAGAAAATCATCAATATTTGATTCTCCCCATTTTGATAGGATGGATTGAATTGTTTCTTGAATATAGTTCAATCTAAACAAGATCAATTCTTTGGCAGTTTTACGCTCCAAGCTAACAGTCATAATTATCTAAGTTAGTAAATGAATGGAACCTAAAAAGAATTATGGTCGAAAAGAAAAAGGAAGTCATAAGCAGTTTAAACACAAATAGAAATAACTCAAAAGTTCAAAAAGCAAAAAAACTACTATATCCTTTCTAAACAATTAAGAGGTGCCCAGGCAAAAACTGCAGTATCTTCTTCTTTATACCCCCAAATCCAGTCATTTAACTCGCGAAGAGAGATTAAAACTTCACCCTTAACCAAATGAAACTCTTTAGCACAATAATCTTCAGTAGCAATGCCTCCAGCACTTTCAACAACAAGGATTTGTTTAGGTACCCATCCTTCCTTATGTTCGCCTACACAAAAATACTAATTAGGAAAAGGAAAACAATCACAGTCCAACATGATCGAGACTATATTCTTGAATCACAAAAATGTCTTCTAACTTTCAATAAAGTTATTGACTTATTAAAAATTGAATCGATTTCTAATCCTGCAGAAGCTGACATCGACTTATCTCTCACTAAAATTACAAAAGAAACGTTTGTGAACCTTTTAGTAAAACCAAAACAAGAAATAGAAAAAACCATTACGCATAGTTAATAGTTTATTAACTCCTTTAACTATATTTTAAAGGAATAATATTCTTCTGCTACTAGATAGACAATAAAGTAAAAAGAGTGTGAAAAATAATGTACATGTTGCAAAAAGAAAATTATCATATAGTGCTACAATTGATGAAAAGTAAGAATATTCATAATGCACCATTCTTTTATGTAAATAGTAAGAAAGCTGATTATGTTATAGTAGACAATGAATCTAATCCCAAAGTAGCAGCTATTATTACCTCAAATAAAATCTTTTTCTTTGGAGTTAGTTCGGATGTTGAGTTTATAAAAAATCTTGCGACATTTTTGTTTGAAAGATCTAAGAAGGAATTTTACGAAAAAAAGATATTGAGATTTGATGGATATTACTATGAACAGAGTTGGGAAGAGAGAGTGGAAAAACTCTTTACTGAACCAAAATACGAAAATAGATGTTATTATGAACTAACAGAACTCAAAGACAAAGAATGGCAAGAGAAAATACCTACAGGTTTTAAAATCGAGCAGATAACTGCTGATTTATTTGATGATCCTTCTACACTCGGGAAAGAATGGTTGTTAGAAGAAATTGAAAGCATGTGGAATAACACTCAAGAATTCTTTGATTTAGGTGGAGGTTTTTGTGTGTTGAATAAGGAGAGAGAAATAATAGCATGGTGCACATTAGAATATCCTGGTGAAGAAAGTATAGAATGTGGAGTGGCAACAAAAGAAGAATATAGGCAAAGAGGATTTGCTTTCCTTGTATCTTGTGCAACATGTAGTTACGCTCTCGAGAAATATAAAAAAGTAGGATGGCATTGTATCAAAGAAAATATTGGTTCAGCAAAAACTGCAGAGAAAATAGGATTTCTAAAGAAAGAAGAATATCAAGTTGCGATTAAATGGTTAAATCAAGTAGATAATTTGATTAATGAAGCAACAACTAGATACTTTGAGAAAGAGTATGTAAAAGCCATAGATTTTTACTTAAAAATTGAGGAGAAAATGTTTATAAGTTCGGAAGAGTGGGTAGAATCTTTTTTTGTCATAAATAAGTTCTTTTCAATTGAAAGGTTATATTATCGATTATCATCATCTTATGCAGGAATAGGATTAAAAGAAGACGCATTTAAATATCTTGAAAAGGCAATAAACAATAACTACAATAACGAAGAGGAACTACAAAAAGATAAAAATTTCGAATTCATGAAAAAGGAAATAACACCCTTATTAGATTTAATGGAGGAAGAAGAAACCTAACTTACTTACTTGTTCATTCGTTCAGAAAAATTCAAAGATAAAGAGATAAAAGTTAGGAAAACGATTTTTTATCTACAATCTAATTGTTTTTAGTTTTTCTTTTATGATCAATAATTTTTCTGTGTTTAGGTCATTGATACGCCAGAATATGATTGCACCTAAAAGGACTAATATAGCGGGAAGAACGGCTAAATGAAGTTTTATACCTATTATCGCGCTATCAGGTTGAATAATTGCATGTTGATCAAAATTTGTCAATTCATGTATTATCCAAAATGATAAGGCCTGTACGGCATAAGATAACCTTCAAAGAATGCACGAAAACCAAGGAATATACCATCATTCCTTTTACCTGTTTTTGTTACAATCTCATCTATGACATCAGCCATAGCTGGGGTCATTGTTAACCAAAAACCGCCAAATGCTGTTCCCCAGAAGAAGAGAGCTATACTAAATTCTAATTGTGTGTTCAAAAATGCCATAGGAAATGAAAAAACAGCTAACATTATAGCAGCAATAGTTAAGGATTTTTGATTATTTTGAATCTTTTTTGCTACATATAACCAAATAGGGATAGAGACTAAAGCTCCTATTAGCATTGCAGCAAAAATAGTTGTTGTTTTTGAAACATCAAAGAGGATATACTTTCCTACATAGTGCACAGACGCATTCATAGTCATAACTGATGCTTGATAGAAGAAGTAAAGTAGGATGAAAGCTATAAAGTTATGGTGTTTGAATGCATTTACGAGTTGAATAAAAAAGTTATCTTTTTCCCCTTTTTCTTTCGCTTTTTCTTTTGATTCAAGATATCGTGTAATCATTCCTTTATTTTCCTTTACTCCAGGGAGTAAAAGCACTACCATAACAACACCAACTATAGCAAAGATAACGGAATTTCTAATATATGAACTTCTTACACCATAATTTATAACAAAGGTTGGCACTAAAGCACCAGCAGCTATTCCAAAAACACCAATAATCGTAGCTATACCTGCTACATTATTTCTTATCTTCTGATCACGGAACTTATCGGGAAACACACTTTGATAATTTACTTCCCAAATACTATACAACGTGTCATATAAGCATGTGCTTAATACCATCCAAAGAAAGAGTGCCCATTGAATGTTCTGTTCTACCAGTTTCTGAGGAACAGAAAAAATCAAAATGAAACTAAATACCCAAATAAAAGAACCAAATATTATCCAAGGAAACCTTCTTCCTAATTTTCTTGCTAAAGGTGTCGGTTTTTCTGTTAAATAGCCTATGACAGGATCATTGATCGCATTCCAGAGGCTATAAATAACTATACCCAAAGCTGTTAACCAACCCTTTAAGCCTACTTCAGTTTCAAAATAAATAAAAACTAAAGCTGCAAAAGCTCCAGTAAAAAATTCAGCTTGAAACTTTCCAACACCATAAGAGGTTCGTTCTCTTAAACTATGATTTTCTACTTCTAAAGTACAATCCTTAGTATGATCCATGTGTTCTTTAGCACTCATAATAGTTCCTCGCATTATAGTCGGAGTTCTAATGACACACAAAACATCCATTCTTAAAGTTTATTGAAATAAAAAGATACATAAAATAAAATGGTTCTCCATTGTTAAATCAACAAATGCAAAAGACCCCAGAACGTCTAATATTCTGTTAGTATTCTATTCTAAAATCTAAAACCTAAAACTTCTAAGTTGTTACTTTTATTTGTTTTAAAAAAAAGATAAGTTAATAAAAAGTGAAAAAGAAAAAGGAAAGAAAGAAAGAAGAAAAAAAGAAATTAGAACAGATATTAGTCCTAAAGCTATTTTTTCATTATTAATCGTTTTTTAATCACTATTGTTGAACCTGTTATAGCTGCAATACCAGCAACTCCTCCTAGAACAATACCAATTATTGCTCCTGTGCTTAATCCCGCAGAAGATTCAGAAGCTTTGCTGACATTAAAAGAAATTATAGAACTAGTTTCTTGATTAGCAGCACTATCAACAGCAACAATATAGAATTCTACCTCTACATTAGCAGAAAACGGTTCAAGAGTTACAGAATAATTACCGTTGGTGCCAACAACCATAGAAACACTTAGCCAAGATGAACCGTTAATACGGTAATATAGTGTTACAGTGGTAATAGCAACATTATCGGTAACCTTACAATTAATAGTTATATTATCTGCACTTGTTGGTTCAAGAGGAGAATAACTTATATCACTAATGCTTGGTTTAGTACCATCAAGAACAGTAAAGGAGACAATATCTGTTTGAGCGCTATTCCCTGCAGTATCGTTAGCAAAGATAAAGTATTGAACAAAGTCACCAACAGCAAAGGCATCTAAAGTAGCAGTATAACTACTCCCATCGAGAGTCATAGTGATATTGAACCAAGTACCGCTGTTCAAGCGATACGTAAGAATGACAGTGTCTATAGCAACATTATCAGT
>CAZEQQ010000218.1:0-5084 GCA_964514425.1 uncultured archaeon | reverse complement strand
GTCTAACGAGGTTCACTAAATCTTCTGGGTACTTGGGTTGAAGTTTTTTCTCTTCTAAAATTTTTGTAATTGATGTACCAAATACTTCTTTAACATTAGGTATTCCATATTGATCACGAAGAATATGACCGATCATGGACGTAGTTTGTCCTTGACGTCTAAGTTCTTCAATCTTATTTTCAACAAAACTTTTATCGTGTGTCATCCATTCTGGGGCTTCAGTACGATAAGGTCTAGTTGAACCTGAAATTCCTTTTGATTTACAGTGCATTCTTGCCATTATTTTCACCTTTATGTTCTGCCGGCGAAGGCGGATAAGGTTGCGAATAATTCACGAAGAGACTTCTGTCGATGAGAATATAAATTCTTTGTTTCTAGGGACATTTCTGCAAAAGATTGAGTAGCGCTTTTAGGTTGAAATATTGGGTCAAAACCAAACTCTCTTCCTTCCTTTGCTGTAGAAAGAATGGCACCTTCCACAATACCCGTAAAAAGTTCAATTGATTTAGTGTTATAAAACGCAATTATTGATTTAAAGTAAGACTGTCTATCTTTTTGATTTGTCAAAAGTTTAAGAATACCTTCATTTCCTATAGTTTTATACACATAGGATGAATATGGACCAGGAAAACTCAACAGAGTATTAATAAAAAGACCAGAATCTTCAATAAAAAAAAATTTATCATGAAATTCAGGATTATTTTTAAGAATAGACTTACAACTTTCTATAGCTATTGTTTCTAAATTATCCGCTTGAATCTCTTCATATTCTAAATTATACCACTCTAATTTCAGTCCATACTCCTTTGCAACTGAATGAGCTTCTTCAAATTTATGATGATTATGGGTGATAAAGATTATTTCTTTGAAAAATTTTGTTTCATTTGGCACAAATGGTAAAAATCTACACATTTTTTTAATGTGCTTATAGAAGAAAAAAACATAAGCAAATTTTCTCGCAAAAAATTTTTATTACATTAGATAAGTTATTACTAAAACACGCATACTGGTAAAAAAAATGAAACCATTAACTCTCTCAACCATATTTGAAAAGAACGAGAACATTTCAATAAGCAAAGAAGTTTTAGACGAAATTGCTAAAATTGGTTCTGATGGGCATAAAATTTTAAGTATATACTCACAAAATACCAGAGCATTATACTTCTATCCCGTAAATTCAGATGTATTTCAAATAAAACTAGAAATGTTTCCATTAAATCCAGAAACCCTTTCTAAAGTTATGACAAAAATATCAGAATTTTCTTCGAAAGTAGTATATAGTACAGGAATGTGCTTAATTGAGGATAAATGTTTCTGGGAAGGTTTTATACAAGAAAAAGATCTAATTGTAGATATTGAAGAAGTCAAAAAAGTTCTTTCTTCTATTGAGGAGATAAGACAAGTACAAACAACTAAGATAGAAAAATAAGAGGAAAAACATTCTTTTTAATAAAGTTGTACTTTAATATCAAGAACCTTTAAAAATTCTTTGTACCTATTTCTCAGTGTAACTTCTGTAATTTGGCACACTTTTGATAGTTCTTTTTGAGAACATTTTATTGAATTACGAAGAGCTGCAATATAAAGTGCTGCTGCTGCAAGAGAATTAGGGTTTTTCCCTACCGCTATTCTTGCATCCTTTGCTTTCATTAAAATATTCTGTGCTTCTGTGACAACAATGTTAGGAAACTCGAGCATTGAAGCAAATTTACGAACACTCCCTTCTGGATTCGTTAGGGGCGTTTTTATTGTAAGATTTTTTAATAGTAATCTAAAATTTTTTGCTAATTTTTTCTTTGTCAAACGTGTTTCAGCTGCAATGTCCTCAAGGCTTGAGGGATGTTCATTCAAGCGACAAGAAAGATATAGTGATGCCGCAACTAAAGCCTCAGTAGATCGACCTCTGATTAGACCTTGTTTAAGTATTTTTCTATACAAAATTGCTGCTGTTTCTTTAACCGTTTTAGGAAGGTTTGCTTGACTGCTTATTCTTTTAATCTCATTTAACGCAAAAACTAGATTACGTTCTGTACCATATTGAAAAACAGCTCGTCTTTGTAAAGTTCGTAATCGAAACATTTGACTAGCTTTCTGGGGGGATAAAGAATTTCCAAAAATATCTCTATTAGTATAGTCGATAACTGTACCGTAATGATCGTATTGAAGAAGACTTTTGGGTGCTCCTGAACGAGACTTGCTTTCTTCTTGATCTTTATTATAAGCCCTCCATTCTGCAGATTCATCAATCACTGATTCTTCCACAACAAGACCACAATGACCACAACAAATCTCTCCTCGTTTTGAATCAAAAGATAAATGTCTAGAATTACAATCTGGGCATCTAGGGAGGGAGTTTTCGTAGTATCCCGAAGTAGTGTTTATCGGTCGTGGCGTCATCTTAATTACCTCTTATTTACGAAAGTATATTAATGTATTTATTTATAGTTTTTCATTAGTTAAACAAGACAAGATAAACGTGAACTATACATAACAACCTGGCTAAAATAGAGAAAAACAAAAGAAAAACCATTAACTTCTTCTTTTACATAAAACAAGTCGATGATGCAAAGTGTTAAAAATAATAACCCTTGCAAAGCATTGAAGAGTGTAAAACTACATAGATTCTGCTGTATAGGAGTGTAGAAATTGTCTCAAGTTCAAGTTGAATTCAAGTTAAATATTGGCGATAAATCAGGAAAATGCCATACAAAAACCGTAAAAGATGCACAAGCAAACAGTCTTATAGGCTTAAAAATAGGCGAAAAGGTAGATGGTAAATTAATAGGTTTTCCAAGCTACTCCTTTATTGTCACTGGTGGAAGTGATAAAGATGGATTTCCTATGCGTCCAAGTCTAAATGGACCAATAAGGAAAAAACTTTTGCTTAGTGGAGGCGTTGGTTATAAGCCTCCTAGAGAAGGAAGAAGGTATAGGAAAAGTGTTCGAGGCAATACTGTTTCAGAAGTAACCTACCAAATCAATATGAAAGTTGAACAAGAAGGTAGTAAACCTCTTAGTGAGTTAATTGCAGGATCTGCATAACTCTTTTTTTCTTATCTTACAAAATAAGCGTTTAAAGACTGTTCTTCAGCCTTTATTTTGTTATAATGAATGTTTTGTATTGATGCGTGGGATTTATATAGTCATTATTTTGAATAAGCAAAGAAATAAGAGTACTGTAATGAAATAAAGTTACGGAACTCTTACAATAAAATGATACCTTGTTGTTTATACGCAAACTGAACAAAAGCTTATAAAATAGATAAGGAGAAGAAATTAAGATGAGTATTTATGAAACTATTTGGAAAAATGATAAGCATCGTACATTACTGATAAGTGGAATTGTTGCAATTGCATCACTAATATTAGCAATTCTTTTTGCTTCATATGGAAAAGAAAATACACCAATATGGTTAGAATGGCTCTATCAACCTGAAGAGTTTAGAATAGGATTAACGATACTTGAGATTATTCTATTAGCATTGTTATACTTCCACCTTTTAATGTTTTTAGCGACATTCATGGAACTAAAAGCAGCACTACCTTCATGGGGAACAATAGGATTTAGTGCAGTTTTTACACTTCTCTTTACGTGGTTAGTAGTAATGATAAAGCCGTATGAAGCTACTGATGTAACAAATTTCACCCCAGCAATGATTTGGACAATTTATGGGTCTCTAGTCTTTTTAATGATACTTTCGGTGGTTTACCTTTTCTATACCACGCCAGAAAAGAAAAGCTAAATCTCCCTCTTTTTTATTTTTGAATTAAAAAATCTCTATAATTCCCATTTCTAGCTTTTTAAAGGATTTCATAAGTTTAAGTTTCAACTTTTTCTCCTTGTATCTTTTCTATTTGTCCTTTAATTTGGGGATACGCACCGAGAAAATTGGGCAGATATCTTTCAAAGAAAAATTCTTTTGAAAAAGCAGGCTCAAGCTCGTTGATCCAAGTTGCTTTCGTGTTATATTTGGCAAAAAACACTTTACCTACCCAGTCAGGATTCCTACATTGTAAAAATTTAAGTGCAATGACTCTATCTTTTTTAATTTTAGTTACTCCTGCAACTTCAATTTTACCTGGTGTGCATGACATTGAAGGACCTCTAACTGTTCGACAGAGTCCACTTACAGATTTGTAAGCATTTGTGAATATTTGCCAAGCTCTAAGTAGAGGTAAACCAAAGTAGTGATGTGCACCTGTATCTCGTGCAACAAACATATAATAGGGTATCATGCCTAAATTAACTTGTTTTTGCCACATCTCTTGCCAAATTAAACTATTATCATTGATATGAGACAAAATAGGGGATTGAGTGCGAATGTTAGCTTTAGTAGATAAAATATTGCTTACAGCTTTCTCGAATACTTCCGTTTTTAATTCGTTAACATGGTTTACATGTGCCATGACACTAAAATGTTTGTTTTCATCAATAGTCTCTGTAAAAAGATTAAGAAGGTAATCGGTATCTTTATCGTCAACAAAAAGATAGGGCCAAAAACTTAGTGCTTTTGTTCCAAGACGTATGTTTTTTAGATGCCTTATATCTGCTTCTAATATTTTAAAGATATATTTACCTAAAATCTTAGGACTCATTACCAAAGGATCTCCGCCAGTAAAAAGTAAATCTTGAATTTCGTCATTTTCTTGTAAATATTCTATTAATTTATCTACATCTTTACTAGCGAATCTTAAATCTTTCATCTTAACAAACTGTGGCCACCTAAAACAAAATGTACAGTATGCAAAACAAGTCTGACCTTGTATAGGAAAGAATAATAATGTTTCCCTATATTTGTGTTGTAATCCAGGAAGGGGACATCCATTCAGTTTAGGAACATTATGAGATTTTTGACCCGCTGGATTAGGATTTAGTTGCATTCGAATAGTATTTGCTACCTTTTCAATAGTCTCTTTGGAACTATTGTCCTCAATAGCCTTTTTCATTAACTTATATTGACTTTTTGTAAGCATTTCTTTAGAAGGAAAAATCAATTTGAATAGAGGATCATCAGGAATATGTTCCCAATCTATCAGCTCATCTAAAACATAGCTATTTGCTTTAAATGGAAAAACATGAGCTA
>CAZEQQ010000217.1:0-5100 GCA_964514425.1 uncultured archaeon | reverse complement strand
TTGTATGTCGATGGTATTACAATAATGAGATGAACTCTGAGGTTCATGTTTTTTTGATTGTTTTTTGACAACTTTCCAAATCACAAAGCTTAAACCCATTATAATTAAAATTTTAGCAATGTTAGCTGAAATATTACTCACAATTAATAACGACAATTTTTTTACCCTTATCCATTTGTTAAACTAAACAACTATTATCAATATAGGTTATAAAAATTTTGGCATGAAAAACGTTACAGCTAGCATGCCGTTGGTAAAACTAGTTTTGAAATAAACGACATAATGACTACTTAGTGTAAGACTCGTTTCATTTCACGCATGATTGTTCCATGGTTGTAACACTAAACTTGTGACATTATTCCTATGGTTCATATATTTTTCTAAATTTCTTAAATTGCTCATTATAATCCAGAATATCTACGCTATTTGTGATTTGATCTATTTTTCCTATTTTTCTTCGGATATTTTTTAAGTGTTCATCTATTATTTTTTCTTTTATTGCTTCTGCTATTTCGTGGGCATTGATCACTTCAAATGGTCTTGTATAGAATTGTTTGACTTTTGGTTCAAATGGTTTTGTCAGTTCTAGTTTGTTATACTCTTCTATCATCATTTCATAAGCTTTTGAGAGGTTTTTTTCTCTTTCTTTCCAATCATTAGCTGTTAGCACTGATTCTAGAATTGGTGTTAATTCTTTTGCTAATTTTAATTCTTTGAAAGCTGTCCCAAACCATTTCGAGTAGGG
Organism: uncultured archaeon; assembly: GCA_964514425.1. Taxonomy (GTDB): domain Archaea; phylum Asgardarchaeota; class Heimdallarchaeia; order Heimdallarchaeales; family Heimdallarchaeaceae; genus CAZEQQ01. The sequence continues at coordinate 4,355 of CAZEQQ010000217.1, read as the reverse complement.
TGCATATTTTCTTTCAAAATAGAATGCTAGTTGCATTAACCTCTGTGCTTGCCTAGCAGCTATAATTTTTGACCCTAACTCATCTTCTCTCCATCCTGTTCTCCCCATGAATGGTTCTTCTTCTGCTATTAGTTTGAATTGACTCATTAGTAGAAATAGCCATACATCTTTTGGATAGTAAGAGAATTTTTCTCTTAATTCTTTTACATTTAATTGGTCATGAAATAGTTCTCCTGCTGTTACTGATAGTAATCTTTGTTCTGGTATAACTAACCAATCTATTGCTGTTACTTCTTCATAGGGGTTGATATTCAAAAAATACTCAAAGAACTCTTTTATCGTGTATATTTCTATTCCATGATTGATTTTTTCATCTTTTTCTTTCTTCTTTAGTGTTGCTGATCCATCTTCTCCTTTTTCTCCAAAGTTTGTCCCTATTCCTTTTATCTCTTCAGGTAATCTCTTTGCCAATAATTCACTTAATTCATTTTTTAGTACTTTATCTTTCTCCTCCACCAATATTTGTAATTTTATTCCCCAGTCGTGATCCATAGACATTTCATCATCGTACCCTAAGACCTCTGATCCTTTCCCTAATCTTCCTGCAGTATATTTTAGATTTGGATATTTCTCTTCTATTAGTTGTTTTATGTTCTTTTCATATGCTATTTTCGACAATTCTAGCCCTTTAATAAACTCAACCATGTTTAGTCATGCTATCACACAATTATAAAATCCTTGTGTTTCAATGTTTTAATAGGGTAGAATTGCTACTATTTTTATTAAATAAAATTACACAAGAATAACTCATATTGATGAAAACAATAAATAATTTGTTTTATTGTAGTTTTGTTGAAATTATCATACTTTTTCTTTTTTGATTAAAAATGTTTTAATATTGTTACTCTATCTTCTTCTGATGACCTCCAAAGATGCCAATACTTCTTACTTCGACGAAGATACACTATTAGAACTTTTGCTTTCAAATCATACTTTTCAATTTAAATTAGATCAGAAGATTCTGAAAAAAATGGAACAACCTAAGTATTTCCATATATTAATTGCTTCTCTTATATTTATCAACCCTTTCAACTATAACACAGAATAAGAACGATATTAGAAATTTCGTTAATTCTCCTAACAACCCTGATTCTTCCCTCCGTAAGCGAAATGTCAAAGATCTTATACTTTTCGAAAGATATGATGGTCAGAAATTCTGTATTTTGAATTACTGGGACATATCCGGTTACAGACCAGCTAAAGAACTACTATGGTTGATTCTTACTTCCTATCTTCAACTCTGTCACAATAGTTTCAGTAAAGAATAGTGGAGGGAATCTATTTTACTCTATTCCCACATTTTGAACAAAAACTATGCCCTTCTTCTACATAATCGTATCATTGTGTAGTGGCACCTATCTACTATCTACTCTTCTATCGCTTAATCTTTTTTACAGATATTTTGTCTTAATTTTGGTTAGTTTTCATTCCCCTTTTTGTGATAGTTTGATATTATCATCCAAAGAAGTTCTTTAACAGGCGTATTACCTTTTACATCCCACTTATCATGTAGATAGACAAGTCTTCCATCTTTTCTCACTAAAAGTAAAACATCCTTATGATAACTTTTATGCCATTTTTTTTCGTGACGTTGATGATAAAGATAGTTCTCTATTTCTTTTTCTCCTTTAATAATCTCTGAAAGTTCTTTGTACTGTAAATCCACTTTAACTTTTTCTTCCATTTCTTTTATTATTGATTCTGGAGAGAGAACCAAAACGTCTTTTTTCAGTTCTTGTATTCTTTTGATCGATAATAAACGACTAAGTCCAAAGATTAAGAAAAAGATCACTGCGCCTATTATTAAGTAAAAGTTCGTTAGTATTATTCCTGCAATTATAGCAAAAATAGGTATCATAAGCATTATTGATAGGTGTATTTTGAATTTTTTCCACATAGAGAAATAATACTCTTGATCTGTTTTGAAACGAAAAGTATGATTATCGGCTATAAGTTCCAACAATTTGTCTTGATTAAGATTATTATCACTTATCTGCTCCTCTGTGTACATAACATACCATAGCAAAATTAATATTAAAAAGTTTTCTCATATATCTGAAAATGGAATAAGTTTCATAGTAGTAATTTTAACATAAACATTTTTTACTATCACTCTTTTTAACAAAAGAGAGTTAAAATTTTTTGACACATCGCTGAACATTACATTAGGATAGTTTCAGAGAAAGAAAATGCAAATGATTAAATAATTGGATGTGTAATAACAAAGAAATTGACCCAAAATTGGTAAATAGCTATAAGTATTGAACGGAATAATTTGAGGTAGAAAATGATGTTCAACGATTTATTCAGACAAGGTGAACTTGTTTTTTTTGTTATTATCCTAATATTAGCCATCCCACTTGTTCTATTCGCAACTCTTGGAGCTAAAGGGTTATGGTTTCTACTATTGCCATTCGTGCTTTATGCTGGTTTTAGGTTTTATAAATTTTACAATATTAAGAAAGAGAAAGAACAAGTGATAAAAAAAAGAGAACAATCTCCAGAATTTTTAGCAATCAAAAATCTGATTGTTTCTCTTCGAAGTTCTTCTAGTGATGATAGAGGTGAAGCAGCATTGAATTTAGGAAAGGTGACCAATAAAATTTCTATTCCTTACCTATTAGAAGCTCTTCACAAAGAACAAGATCCTCTTACTAAATCAATCATTACTTATTCTCTTGGTAATTTTGAGGATTCATCACTTATTGGCGTTTTTATCAAACTTTTAACTGACAAGGCTGATGATGTAAGGAAGCATGCTTGTGTAGCTTTAGCTAAAATACCTGAAAAAGCGGCTGTTTTTCCTTTGATTACTTTACTAGATAAAGAATCCAATCCTGAAGTTATTGAAGTTGCTCATGAAACTATGGATGCTATCTTAACCTATCTTAACCCTTCAACTAATGAACCTAACATCAAAACAGATCATTAATAGGACATTTTTACTCAAGAAACTTACTTTACTTTTTTTAACTCCCACTGATAGGGTACCCTCAGGGCAAGGTGGGAAAGGGAAATTGTCAAGTTAGAGGAGTGACCAAAAAATCGTATATCTCAATTCATCTCAGAGTTAAGATAGTTGGAAAATTTCGACAATACACGATAGAACGCAAAAAAGTAAAAGTTGAGAATTGGATTATTTTCTAAACCTATTTCTGTACAAGAATCTTGCTAAAAGTGATAATGTAAGAAAAGAAAACATTATTGTAGTAAAATATATTTGCTTTGGTTTATACACTTATTGTTCTTCCAAGGGAAAACGATCTTCTGCGTATGCATTACCATCTATGAAAGGAGAAGTATTAAAAAGGAAAACTTAATATCACAATTATAATGAGAAAAAAGTCGAATCGAAGTATACATAATGTAATTTTTATATTGGGGAGCATTTTAGGTATTCTTTCTTTGATATTTCCTGCTTCTGAACTAACTATTACTATTCTCTGGACTAGTCAAACTTACCAAGTGTGGTTTTTAGGTTTTACAAAGAACTTATCGGATGATTTCATAGGAGACCTAATTATTCTAGGGATAGGAATTTTAGTTGTGTCTATATTTTTACTAATCGTTGGAGTTAAGTCTATACAGAACTCTGTTTCTAGAAAAAATGAAAAACTATTTCCTGTTATTGAAATTGTCAGTAGCATTCTTTTAATTGTTTTGTTGTTTGTTTATCTCAACTATATTGATGATATGTTCCATCATGACTTTGATGCGGGTTTGGGACAGATTTTATACATTATTAACATTTTGATGCTCTTAATTTCAGGAATAATACTACTAATAGTAGAACAATCAAATTGAAACTACCCTTACCTAAGGGGTAATTTTATTTTTCTTAATAACTAATAAAAGGTCAGTATAACAACTGGATAAGTTTCAATCATAAGAAGAAGAAAATCATGATTATTCGCTCAGTCTCGCCAATAAGATAAAATAGTAAGAAATTTGGAGCTTTGTCCAATCGGAAATTTGTTTTTGTCTTGTTAGATGTTTCAGAAAAGCATTAGAGTTACTATTATAGTTGATGACACCATGATTATATTACTCAGACTATGAAGAATCATTGGATAGAGAACACTTTTAGTTTTTTCGTAGCAAATTCCATAGACTATTCCTAGACCTGCAGATAGAAATAATTGGCCTATGTTATAGGTTACAGAGAAAGGCACATATGATACTATACCTATATGAGCTAAAGCAAAAACTATAGCAGCAAGAACATTGGCTTTGCTAATCTCACTTTTTCCAATTTTTCCTTGAATATAAATAGCAAAAATCGTCATGGCAAAGGC